>NZ_JHUS01000024.1:0-95605 GCF_000691465.1 Geobacillus sp. CAMR5420 | reverse complement strand
CTAACGGGAATGCTCCTTTAGTTTCCTTTTCTTAAGTTTTACAGCAAACGACCGATTCATGTACCGAAAATGAAGCGGGCGTTTCCGAGGGAGCCGGCGCAATAAAAAAGGCATGACTAAAGAGAGACAAAAAGAACGCTTACAACAGCGCAAAGATGAATTCGCAGCTGTTGCCGCCTTATTTGCCCTCTTTACTCATGCCTGATCGAGTCAGTAACACGTAAAGCGAGACAACCTATGCAGTTGTATTGTTCTTTTTCTCCGCCAGCCGTTGCAAATGCAACGTCAAATAGACCGCCTCGGCATCGTCCGCCGGCAGATGAAGCGTTTGCTGCATGACTTTGACCAACTTCCATGCTAGATTATAGCATAATGGATACGCTTCCTTCAAGATTTTCGACAAATTTTTTGGTTCTTCGACTTTTTCGCCTTTTTTCATCCGCTCAATCGCATAGCGCAAGTGACGGACAAACCGCAAATAATGAACGCTCTCGCGGTCGATGTCAACGCCAAGCTGTTGCTCGACGATCTTGACAAGATCAGCAATGAGCTGGGAATATCGATTCGCTTCCGACACGCTTTGCTTGGAAATCGCGCTATGAATATGAAGGGCAATAAAGCCTGCCTCTCCTTCAGGCAGCACAATCCCGAGCTTTTGTTCAATCATGCGGGCCACTTCATTGGCAATTTCATATTCCAACGGATACAAGCTTTTCGTCTCAGCCAAAAACGGGTTTTTGACATCCAATCCTTGTTCAAGCCGCTTTAATGTAAAAGCGATATGGTCCGTCAGCGCCACATGGATGTGCTCGTCGAGCGGTGCGCCCACGCGTTGCTGAATATGTTGAACCACCTCGCTCATGAGGGCGATGAATTCTTCGCTCAATTCCGGAAGCAGCTTTTTGTATTGCTCTTGTTCGCGTTCGTTTTTCAGAACGAAACATTTTTCCACAGCGCTCTTGGCAATCTCGTCCCCCCGTTTTTTGCCGAAGCCGATTCCTTTGCCGAGCAAAACGACTTCGCCATATGCCGGATGGGAAGCGATTAACACGTTGTTGTTGAGCGTTTTTTCGACGCGAAACGGCTGTTCCATCAGCCTCCCTCCTTTCCGCACCCATCGTCTGCCGCTAGTCTATGCAGACTACATTATAAACCGGATGGGCCATCGCTCTCAATGACGTTTTTTGGATGGGACGCCGCTCTTCTCGACATACTAATGGGAGGGAGGAAAGAATATGCCATACGTATCGATCAACCAACGAGTCCGCCTTTACTATGAGGAAAAAGGAGAAGGAACACCGCTTTTGTTCATCCATCCCCCAGGAATGGGGCATGCCGTTTTTTGCCGCCAAGAACCGCTCGCCCGCCATTTTCGCCTTATTTTGTATGATATGCGTGGAAACGGGCGAAGCAGTTCGTCAGATGCACCGATCACCGTACCGCTGCTTGCCGACGACATTTCCGTATTGCTCCGCGCCCTCGGCGTTCGGCGCGCCATCATTTGCGGCTACTCAAACGGCGGATCCATTGCGCTTGATTTCGCGCTCCGCTATCCCGAGCATGTCGAACAGCTCGTTTTGATCGGCGGGTTTCCGGAAGTGTGCACCCCGCTTTTGTTCAGCGAGTTTTTGCTCGGCATCTCCGCCGCAAAACTTGGGGCCATCCCGCTGCTTGCGGCGGCTCTTGCTTGGGGGCACAAAACGAACTGGCGCGAATGGCAGCTGTTGCGGCGGTACGCCCGGCTGACCCATAAACGGGATTTAAACGCCATGTACCAGGCTGGGCTTGTTTATGGATGCACAAAACAACTGTCTTCCCTCCGCTTGCCCGTGCTCCTTATTTATGGAGCACGCGATCGTTACATCCATCCGTATATCGCTATGTTCCAACGTTATGTGCCGCATGCAGATATTGTGTTTATTGACCAGGCCCGCCATCAAATTCCGACGAAACATAGCAGCGAACTAAACAGCATTTTGCGGGCATACGGCAAGCGGAGCGAAACTGGCCGAAAGGAGGGGATCGCATGTCGAACAAAGGAAGACAAAACAAGGTGAGCCAAGAAGTAGCCAACCCGACCGTCTCCAAGACGGAGGCAGAAATGGCCAAAGACAGCGTGGATACGGCCAAGCAAGCGAAAAAGAACCGCTCGTAGCGACAGCGAGGCTGCCCTTTTTTGGGGACAGCCCCGCTGTTTTGCCGCTATAGCGCCGGCCATCGGCCCGGCTGCCCACTTCGACGGCGACTAGGCCGTCCGGCGCACCGGATGAAGACGGCTGAAAATCATCTTCAATAACGGCGGCGTCACAACAGTCGTTACCAATACGACGATGATCATGACCGCAAACATGTTCCCATCAAGCAGGCCGGCTTCCAAGCCGATGCCGGCGATGATGAGCGCCACCTCACCGCGCGACACCATGCCAGCGCCGACCGCCAGCGAGCTTCCCCACGAAAATCCGGCCCATTTTGCCCCCAGCGCGGCGCCGACAAGCTTTGTCAAAATCGCGAGCGCACTCCAACCGACAATCAGCGGCCAATGCTCGACGATGCCGGAAAAGTCGGCCGCAACCCCGATGGAGGTAAAAAAGACAGGGACAAACAAAGAATAGGCGATCGTTTCCACTTTCTCAAATACTTCTTCCCGATAGTCCGTAAAACTCGCGCCAAGCCCGGCCATATAGGCGCCGATGATCGCCGCCACCCCCATCGCCTCAGCAAAATAGGCAAATGCAAAACAGATGACCAGCCCGGCCGAGACAACCGCCTCTGTCACACGCAACGGGGCAAACCACTTTAATACGAGCGGGATGGCTTTCCAAGCGAGCAAAATGGCGACGGCAAAAAAAACAGCTTTTTTCAGCACGACCGCACCAAGCTCGACGTCGCCGCCAGTTAGGCTTAATAAAAACGCCAAGGCAATGACGACCAGCACGTCGTCGATGACCGCCGCGCCAAGAATCGCTGATCCTTCCTTCGATTGCAGCTGTCCCATCTCTTTGAGCGCCTGCACGGAAATGCTGACGCTCGTTGCGGACAGCAAAAGTCCGAGGAAAAGAGCCGTGCCGGTTTCCATGCCGAACGCTGCGCCGGCCGCATACCCGGCGAGCAGCGGAACGAGAATGCCAAGCACTCCGACCGCCACAGCAGCTTTTCCAGTGCGCCGAAACTGGTCCATATCCGTCTCAAGGCCGGCGATAAACATAAGCAAAATGACGCCGATTTGACTTAACTCCTGCAAAAGATCCGTATCCTCGATCACACCGAACACGCTCGGGCCAAGCACAATGCCGATGAGCAGCTTGCCGAGCACGGCGGGCTGGCCAAGGCGCACGGCCGCATCACCG
The DNA here is from genome assembly GCF_000691465.1 of Geobacillus sp. CAMR5420. Taxonomy (NCBI): domain Bacteria; kingdom Bacillati; phylum Bacillota; class Bacilli; order Caryophanales; family Anoxybacillaceae; genus Geobacillus; species Geobacillus sp. CAMR5420. Next base: position 92,258 of record NZ_JHUS01000024.1, on the reverse strand, counting down.
GCAAGTTTGGCGGCGAACAAAATGACCGCCAGTTGGGCAATCAACATCCCTTCACACTCCTTCGCTTTAAGTCTCTTTTTCGAATTACGTTTATCATGCGTGGAAGGTTTCACTTTTATCATTTCCCGAATTCAGGCCAAAACGAAACATCTCCCTTAGTTGTCTTACCGCTATCGACGCCGCGCCGGGCCAAGCCGGCAAACAAAGAAGCGTTTCATGTTCCAAACCGCTATGTGCCGACATTGCCTATGGTGATCGGCAAAGCATCGGCCTCTGCCCGCCGTGCAACTCGACTGTCTATCAGCCATCGATTGAGACGTTAGCCAAAAAAAAAAACAGACATCCTCGCTCTGCGTGGACGCCTGTTGTTATGACAGCGCATTTTGCCGGCCGTTTGCGGCTTTGACGCCGCCGGACGGAAACGTCAAATGAACAGTCGTTCCCTTCCCAACCTCGCTTTCGATCCGCATCGTTCCTTTATGTTCTTGAACGATTTTCATGCTTGTCGTCAGCCCGAGCCCCATTCCTTTTTCTTTCAAAGTGAAAAACGGTTCACCGATTTTCTGCAGCCGCTCTTTCGAAATGCCGACGCCGGTGTCGGCAACATCGACATAGATCTTCCCGTCCCCTTCCGCAACGTGGACGTATAAAATTCCTCCATCAGGCATCGCTTCGACGGCATTTTTCATAACGTTCAACAACACTTGAACAATTTGGTTTTGATCGCCGTACACACAAGCTTTCGGAGCGGTGTTATGGACGGAAATGGAAACGTTGTTCAACGTCGCCTCATGGCCAATCAAGCTGATGACATACGAAATGGCCTCGTCTAGCAAAAACGGCCGATAATCGTGGCTTTGCGGCTTGGCGAGCACCAGCAGCTCGCTCACAATTTGGTTGATGCGGCCGAGTTCACTTAACATAATGCGCATATAATGATCATTCACTTCGCGCGTTTCTTGCATCATCTGAATAAATCCTTTCATGGAGGTGAGCGGATTGCGGATTTCATGGGCAATGCCGGCGGCCAGCTCGCCAAGGACGGACAGCTTTTCTTTTTTCAAGAGCAGCTCCTCGGCAAGCTTTTGCTGGGTAATGTCGCGGCCGATCGTCAGCAGCCCTTTGCGCGCTCCGTTTTCGTCAAAGAGCGGCACTTTAATGACGTCAAACGTCTTCACTTCCCCATCCGGCGTCGCAAACGACTCCTCGCGGCGGGTGACCGTTCCGCTTTTCCATGCTTCGCGGTCCGATTCGATGCACTGCTCGAAAGCGTCCTTAAAAAACGGCACCAGCTCGCCAAGTTCACGATCGGTTTTCCCGACATAGTCGATACGCTCGAGATGATAAAGCCGCTGTCCGAAATCGTTGACGCGCAGCCATCGACCCTCGCTGTCTTTAAAGCAAACGAAATCGGGCATCGAATTGATGAGCGTAAGCAGCTGTTGTTCATTTTCTTCGATCTTTTCCAGCTGCTCGCGTTTTTTTAACAGCTGGTACAAAAAAATAGCCGAGAGCAAAATAAACACGGCCCCTTTGGCGGCGCCAAGCGCCATATATACAGCGCGGCTGATCGACAGCATATTGAGCAGGGTGTCGGTGGCGGCAATCCATAAAATGCTGCCTATGATATATACTGCGATTACTTTTGTTTTGTTGACCACGTTGTCATCGAACCCCTAACATGCAAAGTCGCTGGCGGCCACGGTCGCCCTCTAGGCTACATTTCCCGCGCCCAGCCGAGCAACCGCACGGCCAAGAGGGCGGCGCGCTCATGGTCAAGCCGCTTTTTTAGCGATGCCTCAAGCCGCTCGGCCACCGCCTCCGCCTCTTCCTCATAGGCGAACGAAAATGACCACTCAAGCGCCGGAATGGCAATCACGATATATTCTTCTTTTCGATTTTCGTAAATGTAGACATTAGCCGGAGCTTGTCCGTCCATCACCGGCGTTTTGCGGATTTTCATTTTTCCGTCCCACCTTTTCCTTTCAAGCCGTCCCCATTTTGTTTATTTTAACAAACGCCCGCTCCCTACTCAATATAAATCATTTTCCTTGTCATTCCCCCGTCGATGACCAAATTGACCCCGGTGATAAAATCGTTTTCCTCATCGCATAAATACAGACAAGCGCGGGCGATATCGTCCGGTTTGCCGACGCGGCCGGCCGGGTGCTGCCGGTGGTCAATGTCTCGCAGTTGCCCATAATCGCCCGTTTCAATCCAACCGGGGCTGATGCAATTGACGCGAATGCGATCATCCGCAAACGACACCGCCAGCGCATGGGTCAAAGCGACAAGGCCGCCTTTCGATGCAGCGTACGCCTCGGAATTCGGCTCGGACATGAGCGCCCTTGTCGAGGCAATGTTGACGATGGCTCCGCCTTTTGCATTGCGGCGCATATATTTCGCTGCTTCTCGAGAAGCAAAAAAAGCGCTGCGCAAATTCGTTGACAGCACGTCATCCCACTCCTCAACCGTCAGCTCATACGGCGACTTCCAGCGTGAGACGCCAGCATTGTTGATCAAATAGTCAATGCGGCCGAAGCGGCCGGCAGCTTCTTGTACAAACCGTTCAATATCGTCCACCTTCCGCACATCCGCTGCCACAAAGATCGCCTTGAACCCGTCCGACTGCAATTGCGCGGCGAACGCTTCACCGTTTTGAATATCGCGGTCGATGATCACGACGTTCGCTCCCTGTTTTGCGAATGCTCTAGCGATCGCCTTGCCGATCCCATTCGCTCCACCGGTGACAATGGCTGTTTTCTGTTCCATGCTCATGTGCAATCTCTTCTCCCTTCCTTTGCTCCGTTTGCTTTCGGATGGGATCCAACCGAAAGAGGTAGGCTTTATGCATGGCCTTCCCTCCTACGATAAGGAACGTTTGTTCTATTCATGACCATTTTATACCTTTCGTTCTCTTGATGCAAGAGAAAGGTGGATGAGGAAAGATACCGATTCATCCCCCACTTGCGCTCACGCATGGAAGTGAGGATTTTCTCGGCTCCAGATGTAAAAAAGACCGCCATTCGGCGGTCTTTTTTGGCATCTTACCGATAGGGGCCATACGAGATTGGAAAGCCAGGCGCATACGGGGTTCCTCCGCCATAATATGGAGGCAGCGGCGCAGCGGGATAGCCATAGCCATACGGCATCACCGGGGCATACGGCTGCGGCGCCATCGGTGGATAGTACAGCGGCGCATACGGATGTGCGCCAGGAACGAAACCTGGTGTCGCACCAGCAGCCATTCCAGACAGCGTGCCAGGAACGGCCACGGGAGCCGTGCTGCCAGCCGGGGGAACGTTTTCTGCATACGGGGCCGTCATGCCATACGGAATAGCGGCGTCATCAGGCGTCATCGGCGGCGTGTTTTCTTTCCCACCCATCGGCCAAACGGAAGCATGGGCCATATTCGGCCCGGCTCCTAAACCGAGCGGCGGCGCCGGCAGCATCATATCGGAGCTGTCCGGACTGTCTGGACTGTCAAGATGGACCGGACTGACAAGCGGCGCTGGCGGCGCAACCGGTGGACACCAATAGCCATAAGGCGCTGCCGGCGGATAATACGCCATCGGCATCACTTGAGTCGGCGTCGCTTCATTTGGTGTCGTTGCCGATAGCGGAGCCATCGGCGGCACGTTATTCTCCATCCATCCGGCTTCATTGTCATGGCCGGAAGAGGTTGAAAACGGACCATTCATATACGGATCCCAATGATTCATTGTTCTCTCCCTTTCTTGCTTATATTCTCGGGGCGCGTACCCACCCATATTGTATGTCAGAACAAGCAAAGGGTGTTTGCCCGGCCAAAATATAGGTATTTAACCCAACAGTCGTCTGTGATACGATCAATAACGGTGACGATGCCGAATCAACGCTTGGGGGGACATGCGATGGATGAAGCACTGGCGGCCAAGCAAATCGATGAATTGCGCAACGGAATCATCTCCGAACTGTTGGTGAAAAAAGAGGACTTCCCTGTTTTTCGTGCCGTGCTCGTCAAACAGCCCGACTTCAAACGATTTCGCGGCATCGCCCAGCGCGGCGGCCACGTTATTTACCACTATATGGATGCTCCACGCAGCTAAAAGCTCCTGTTCCCATGGCTTCACACCCGGCTTTCCGTCCTGGAAGCCGGGTGTTTTTGCTCGCGGAGAATTTTCCATCCCTCTCTATGAAACTAGTCATTTCAATGCCTCGCGCGTTTTTTCCATCATTTCGATAATGACTCATCGCGTGATCCTTGTTACTCTAGTAGCGAGTTTGCAAGACAAAAGGAGGGATGTGGATGAAACAAGCAAAAGCATGGGTGACGGCTATGTTGTGCGGCATATTTTTCTTTGCCGGCCATGCCGATGCGGCGATGATCCACACCGTCAAGCGCGGCGATACGCTTTGGAAAATCGCGAAACAATACGGTGTGCCGCTGAAACAACTGCAGCAGACAAACCGCAAAGGCGATTGGCTATATCCTGGTGAAAAACTCGTCATCCCTGATGCCGGCATCACGGCGGCGGAGAAAGATTTGCTCGCTCGCCTCGTCCATGCCGAGGCGAAAGGGGAACCGTACGCCGGGAAAGTGGCCGTGGCAACGGTCGTGCTCAACCGCGTCGACCATCCGGATTTTCCGGATACGATCCGCGCTGTCATTTATGAGCGCTCTGGCGGCCATTATGCATTCACGCCGGTCGCAAACGGATCGATCAACGAACCGGCCGACCGTGAATCATACCGCGCCGTTGAAGAAGCACTTGCTTTTCGCGGTTTAGGAAACGGCTCGCTCTATTTCTATAATCCGAAAACGGCGAAAAGCAAATGGCTGCGCTCGCGTCCAGTGACCGTCGTCATCGGCAACCACGTCTTCGCCAAGTAAAAGAAGGATAGGCTGCCTTAAAAGACCGTTTTCTCCTAAGCGAGGCGCCATATATGGTCTTTTGAGCATATTGGATGCATATATGCACCCATAAGGAAGGTGCCCAAACTCTTTTTCAGGGCACCTTTTTTAAATATTTAGGAAATAAATCTCTTTACTTGCGCATAAAAATAAGGCACACTAGTAAAAAAGCGCCTAATCCCCGCCGACCGGGGAGCGGCGACGGAATCAGGCAAGCCTCGATTCCCGCGGCCGTTCGCTTGAGCGGTCCGTCCATCATTTTGATTAAAGGAGAATGATGATGATCAAAAAAGCGAAAGTCGGAGATATTATCGAATTTAAAAATGGGCTGCGCGGCATTGTGGAGAAGGTGAATGAAAACTCCGTCATCGTGGATTTAACGTATATGGAAAACTACCGTGAACTCGATTTGCAAGAACGGACAGTCGTCAATCATAAAAACTATAAGATCATCGAATAAAAAAGAGGCTGCCAAGAGCCTCTTTTTTGTTTACGAAATGCGGGCGAGTTCATCACATTCATAGATATGGACGCCGCTCGTTGCTGACGCCGCCCGGTAAAACATCGCCAAAGCAAGCTGATGGGCGTCAACCGGCTTATACTTTTTCCATTTGCCGACGAACAAAAACGGAAGACGGCATAACAACCACCCGCCTAACGCTTCGCCAAGGCGGAACTCCCGGCGCTTGCCGACAAGCAGCGACGGACGAAAAATATGGAGCGACGGAATGGAAAGCCGCTGCAACGCCTCTTCCGTCTCTCCTTTGACTCGCTGGTAAAAAAACGGCGAGCACGGGTTGGCGCCGACCGAAGAGACGGTCAAAAAGCTTTTCGCACGGCACTTTTCCGCCAGCGCCGCGGCGCGCAGCGTATATTCATAGTCGACTTGAATGAACTGCTGCTTTGTTTTCGCCTTTTTGCGCGTCGTCCCTAGGCAGCAAAACACATCGTCCACATAAAAATATCGTTCGTACGATTCAAGCCGCGCAAAATCGACGACGACTTGCTGCAGCTTTTCATGTTCCACCGGCAGCGGAGTGCGGACGAAAATCGTCACACAGCGGTACAAATCCGACTGCAGCAACAGCTTCAGCAACTCTCCGCCGACCAAACCGCTCGCTCCAAGCAAAAGAGCTGTTCTTCGCTCCAACGCCAAAACCTCCAAGGCAAACATTCATTGTTCATTATATAGGAGTTGGAGCGAAAAAACTACCTCTTTTTTTTATCTCTAGCGGTTGTCGACTTTTTCTGGATACAAGTCATGATTGAGCAGCCGGTATTCCGCCATTTTTTCGTATTTCGTCCCCGGGCGTCCCCAGTTGCAGTACGGATCGATGGAAATGCCGCCGCGCGGGGTGAATTTGCCCCACACTTCGATATAGCGCGGTTCCATAACTTTAATCAAATCGTTCATAATGATGTTGACGCAGTCTTCGTGAAAGTCGCCATGATTGCGGAAGCTGAACAAATACAGCTTCAACGATTTGCTTTCGACGCATTTTTTGTCCGGGATGTAGGTGATGTAAATCGTCGCGAAGTCCGGTTGTCCGGTTTTTGGACACAACGTCGTAAACTCCGGACAATTGAACTTCACGAAATAATCCCGGTCAGGATGTTTGTTGTCAAACACTTCAAGAAGATTGGGATTGTACGTAAACGAATACGTTGTCCCTTGATTGCCAAGCAGCGTCAAGTCTTTCAATTCTTCCTCTTTTCTTCCTGCCATTCCTTCATTCCTCCCTCATTATTCATTGCCGGGCGAATCGCCGCACCCCGCTTTACACGCCGCGCTTGTTTCCCCAAAGAAGCGTGTGCAGCTGCGGCAGGATGTGGACGTCTGCCAGCTCCTCCGAATCGGCGGCTTGTTCCACCAGCCATTCCAACCGACTGAAAAGCTTCGCGCGGAGTGCATCCACATCCGAATCGGCCACATCGGCGTTTCCTGTCTGCAAATAAAACGGAACGCCTGGGTAGCGGCAGTGCACCTCTTTCGCATACGCCAAATCGGCGTCATCAAAGACGACGACTTTCAAGCTGATGCGCCGCACCCGGCTTTGGTCAGCCTGCAGCCGTTCCATGATTTGATCGAGCGCCGCCCAGTCGGTGTCCATCCCCGAGCTTGGCGGCTTCGGGGAAAGGGTGACATCGTCAATGTCAAGCAGCCAATCCTGCCAACGGCTCCCTTGCGTTTCAACCGCAACCCGCATCCCTTTTTCATGAAGAAGCGCGATGAGCTCCCCAAGAGCCGCAATCAGAAGCGGGTTGCCGCCTGAAATCGTCACGTGGCGGAAGCGGCGGCCGCCAATGGCTTCAAGCCGCCGCCAAATTTCGTCTGCCGTCAGCTGCTCGATCTCGTCTTTCGCTGATCCGTCCCACGTAAACGCCGAATCGCACCAGCGGCAGCGGTAGTCGCAGCCGGCTGTGCGGACGAACATCGTCTTTTGGCCGATCACCATTCCCTCTCCTTGGATGGTCGGACCAAAAATCTCCAACACCGGAATCGTGCGCGCCATTACCGCTCCCCCGCTTTCGGCCGGTAGACGACATAACTTGTCGGCGTTTCGCGGACAAACACTTGCAAACATGTCGGCTTGTGCGGCAGCGTATCCAAATAGCGCTGAATCGTTTCATAAATCGTGCGCGCCACCACTTCCGTCGTCGGAAACCGGTTCGGGTCGTTTTCATCAAAGCAATCGGCATGGTCATTGAGCAACGTATGATCCAGCTTTCCATGCACAAGCTGTTTGATCGTTTGAAAATTGACCAAAAATCCGCTTTCATCGAGCTCATCGCCGGCGACCGTCACATTGACGATGTACGTGTGGCCGTGCACGTTTGCGCAACTCCCGGCCGCTTCGTGCGGGATGAAATGGGCGGCGGCGATGTGCATATCTTTGTTCAACTCATAGCGGTAATGATGCGCCACCTGCGGATAGAGCTGATGCATCATCGCGACTCCACCCCCGCTTTTTCCCGCAAATATTCATCCAACCCGCGCTTGCGCAGCACGCATGCTGGACATTCGCCGCAGCCGTCGGCGATGATGCCGTTATAGCACGTCAGCGTCTTCGTGCGAATGAACTCGAGCGCCCCGAGCTCATCCGCGAGCTTCCACGTCTCCGCTTTCGTCAGCCACATGAGCGGCGTATGAATGACAAATTCGTAATCCATCGCTAAATTCAGCGTGACGTTCAATGATTTGATAAACACATCGCGGCAGTCCGGATAGCCGCTGAAATCTGTTTCGCACACTCCAGTCACAATATGGCGCGCGCCCCGCTGTTTGGCGAACACGGCAGCGAATGATAAAAACAATAAATTGCGCCCGTCCACAAATGTCGTCGGCAGCTCGCCTTCCTTTTGTTCAATGGCGATGTCGCGCCGCGTCAAGGCGTTCGGCGCCAATTGTCCAAGCAGCGACATATCGAGCACCGTATGACGGACGCCAAGCTCGCCAGCGATCGCTTGAGCGACGTCAATTTCCCGGCGGTGGCGCTGGCCGTAGTCAAACGTCACCGTTTCCACTTCACCAAACTGTTTTTTCGCCCAAAACAAACACGTCGTGCTGTCTTGGCCGCCGCTGAAGACAACGACCGCCTTTTCTTCCTTCATCTTCATCATGATCAACCTCCTTCTGAATCAGCAGAAGAAGAGGTTTCCAAAACAAAAAAGGCCATACCCCTAGGATACAGCCGTCCCTAGTTTTTTATAGAGGGTTTTGCTAGAAACCTCTCCCGTACAAGCGTACGGAATTGCGATTCTTCTGTTTTTCTTCTTTACTATACCATACTTATGGCTTTTGTTGTAGCGTCTTTTTCACTTTTTCCGCTGTCCATACATACACATACAGGAGCGGAACATACACCGCGACAAGATAAAACCCTGCCTTCGCTGTCCATTCCGTCAACTGCTCAATATCTGTCTTCTCTTGGAAAAACAGCGTCCCGACAAATAAGCAAGCGAGCAACACTGGAAGCGAACGGCGTTGCTGAACGGCAAACAGCTGTTTCACAACCCGCGTCGCCGCCCAAATAGAGACCGCGATGATCGGGAACACAACAAGTACATAAATCGAGATGACGATATATTCCATTCTCTCGATAAACGGCACTTCCGGAATTTTGGCCAGCGTCAGCGTCGGCCATGTAATATGCTGAACTTGCTCTTTGTTATAAAACACAATGGAAATGAGGATCAAAACAAAATAAATGAACATCGTAAATGCGTTGGCCGCATGCGCCCACTTTTGCGAGGACGGAGCGTTTTTTAAAAACGGGTAATACATAAGCAACATTTCAAACCCTAAATATTGCAGCACCATCTCTTTCGATGCTTTTGCCAATTGCCCAAACGAATGGTCGAACACCGGCAATAAGTTCCGGTATTGAGCATACTCAAGCGGAAAGAAAACCATCGGAAAAATCGTCAACAGCGGAATCACCACCCCCCAAACGCATAAGCCGACAACGACGCGAAACCCGCCGGAGACGGCGTAATACGTCAGCAGCAAAAACACGAGGCTGAACTGCCACGCCCCAATCAACGGGAACACCCATACTTTAATGATTTCAATGTATGATTGAAGCACCATAAACGCCGCCAACGCGTAGTAAAAAAGAAGTCCAAGGCTCAGCACCCCGCCGATCCACCGCCCGAAGTACTGTTCATGAAGCGACACGAGGTCTCCGCCTGATGGAGAATGCGACAGCAGCCGATACATCAGCCAAATCAACACGTGCGCCGCCAATCCGGCCATTAAGACAGCCATCCAGGCATCCTGCCCCGCCTCTTTCATGAGAGGACGCTGAAAATTGAGTGCCCCGACCCCAACTTGCGTAGCGTGAATGACAAAAAATACAAGAAACGGGGAGATGAGAAACCGTTCCTGAATGGCCTGCTTCATCCTAATCCCTCCTCATGTTCCCCGTCTTATTCGCCAATGCCTGTATGGACGATATCCACCGTGACGTGCGGGCGGATGTCTAGATTCGGGTATTCGCGGTAAAACGCGTCGGAATCCCAATGTCTTGTCACGCTGCGAACAAAATCTCCAATGCCGAGCGGGTCAATCCGTTTTTTCTGAAAATAGTGGAATAACCGGCGCATATTATGCTCCAATTCGTTTTGCATCTTTTTCTTCACATCAGCAAACAAATCACCTCCCGGCTGATCGAGCCATGACGGGTAATCCCTCACCGACGCATGGATATGGACGAACACATCAAGCACATGGCGGCTTCCATCACGCTTCCATTCATATTTCGGCTTCGCCCATAAGTTTTGCAGCATCACCCGATCCTCGCCTTGTTTTCCGCGATTCCCAACCTTCAACTGGTAGACGCCGTTTTTCGTTTCTCCAAGCAAAATTTTCATTAAAAACGAATCACGCAAACTCACATGCCCGACATATCGGTCGTCGCGAAACAACGCGACCCCTTCAAGCTTGACGAAATCTCCTTTTTTCTCAAAATACGGCAAAAACGGATCGCTGCCTGGGGAAAAATAGCGATACAAAAACAAGTGCAAATTCGTTTTCGGCAAGTTCATCGACTGCTCATTCTGCTCCACCAGATTCGGCAAATACAACGTATCGCTCAGCGTCGTTTTCGCCGTGATGTTTAGCAGCTCCTTCGCGCTTTCTTCCGCCACGCCAAGCAGCAAATGACTGCCGACTTTGTTGTTGCGCGCGAGGCTGTGCGTAATTTGCGTCACCCCCCGCCGAGCAAACTCCTTGCCGAACAAAATCAAGCGCAGCTGCCCTTCCTCAATCGGCAGCGCGGATTTCGATGACAGGCGCGGGATTAAGTCGTAGATTGTCGGCGACGTCGTCGTCAGCATATTCGGCTTTGTCATCGGCCCTTGCTTGAACGTCGGGTACACCGCAGTGCCCGTGTAGCGGCCGTTCTCGAAATCATACCCCATCTGTTGAATAATTTGAATTTCGTCAATCGGCCGCGAACTGGCGCAGCCGCCAAGCAACAGCAGCGCACCGAGCCATAGAAGCCCACGCCTCATCACGATCCCCCTTACTCATCAATATCGCGTTTTTGCTTCGCCGCATTCGGATCGTAACGAAACCGCGACCGCGGACGAAGAAACATCGGCCGCTCCGCCGTTTCACTGTATGGCGAACGAATGAATGTATCGCGGAAGCTGCGCACACGAAATGGATAAAACGGCAGCAAATACGGATAACCAAACGACTGCAGCCGCCCTAAATGAATGAGCAGTCCACAGACAGCAAAGATAATGCCGATCCCGCCCCAGAAAGCGGCAAACAAAATAAACGGGAACCGAATGAACCGAATCGTGTTGGACATTTTGAAAATCGGCGTTGTAAACGAAGCGAGCGCCGCCAACGCGACGACAATCAACAAAATCGTACTCGTCAGCCCGGCATCAACGGTTGCTTGCCCGATGACAATCCCGCCGACAATCCCGAGCGTTTGTGCGACTTTCGTCGGCAGCCGCGCCCCGGCCTCGCGCAACAGCTCAATCGTAATTTCCAAAAACAGCACCTCGAGCATCGGCGGAAACGGCACGTTCGAGCGGGAATAAATGATCGGGCCGAGCAAGTCTTCGGGAATCATTTCATAATGATACGTCAGCACCGCCACATAAATCGGCGACGCCAACACCGAAAACGCAACGCCGAAAAACCGGATGAGCCGGAAAAACGTGCCGAGCACCCATGGCAAATAATAGTCTTCCGGCGACGTAAAAAAATCGAAAAGAGCGGCGGGGCCAATCACGGCATACGGGGAGCCGTCGCAAAAAATGACCACCTGACCCGACACAAGCGCATAGATGGCCCGATCGATCCGCTCGGTCGAGATAAAAAGAGGAAACGGTGTCCGTGAATTATCCGCAAGAAGCTGATCCAAAATGGCGTTGTCAAACACGACGTCAAAATGAATGGACTCAAGCCGCTGCGTCACCGTTTGAATGACTTCCGGATTAGCGACGCCATCGATGTAGGCGATGACCACTTTCGTTTTCGACACCGAACCAATCGACATTTCCCGAAAGACAAGATTCGGCGTCACCACTTGCCGGCGGATGAGGTGCAAGTTGACCCCGACGTTTTCCACAAACCCGACTTTCGGTCCGACGACGCTGAATTCGTTTTCCGAATCATTGTTTTCCCGAAGCCCTAAATTTTCGGCGGCGGCGCTCATGAGCGCCGCTTTGTTCGGTTGCTCGCGGAAGGTGACCGCGACAAACCCTTTCAGCACCTTCTCTTCAATCAGTGCCGTGTCTTCACTCACCTCAATGCGCTGAATCGGCACGATTTGCTGCAAGTCTTCCAAACGGACAGTTGGATGGTTTGGAATGTCGTTTTGCAAATGGCAAAGAATCCGCTCTTGCAGCACTTGCGGATCGACGAGCGAATCGAAATAGTAAATCGACAGCTCCTTGCCTCCGACAACAAACGACACTTCGACAAAATCGCTCGATTGCCGAAGCTTTTCCCAAAGTTGCGAAAGATTCCTCTGTGCGAGGCGCTTTTTCTTTTTCTTCCAAAACGAGAACCAACCCACGATGATCCCCTCGCCTTTCCGTTTACGGCATAGTCTTCCAATCGATCGATATTTTTATGCATCCCCCTTTCATCCTATTGATTCGACAAAATCTTCTATATATTATTGAAAATAGACAAATAAAAAAAGGAGAATCGTCTATGAACAAATTGACGAAACGGCGCCGGGCAAAACAGGCGTTAAAAAAAGTAACAGCAACGGCGGAAGCACTGCGGCGGTCCATCGACCGAACGCGTCCGCTTGAAGAACAGCTTGACCGCATCCGCACCTTTTTAGACGAGCGGCTCGGCCGTGATGAATATTTTGTTCTTGTCAATGAAAGCGGATACGGAGTTGTCCATACGAACCGCCTTCGCGAGGGAAGGGTGTTTGCCGACCCAGTCGGGCTGGCCGCCGCCCGCACGAACAAGCCGCTCTTGCAAGTGTACGAACGCGATACAGGCGAAGTGTTGATTGACGCCAGCTGCCCGTTTTGGACGGAGCCGGGCGGAAGGCGGATCAATTTGCGGATGGGGCGGCTCATGCACCGTCCGTATTTGCAATGGGCGTTAGCAAGCGTCGCCATTGCGCCCGCAGCCGTTGGGCTGGCCGCTTCCATCGCAGGGGCGCCGCCCATTTTGGCCGCGCTGTGCGCCGCTCTCGCTGGGCTTGGGCTTGGCGCCGCCTGGCATCGGGCCATTGCCGCCGAGCTTCGCCATTGGTACAGCGTCGCCCGCACTGTCTCCTCGGGTCAATTGCAGACAGAAGTGAAAACGACGGGAAAACGGGATGAATTTCATCAAATCGCCTACGAAATCAACAAAATGATTCTCGGCATCCGCACGATCATCAATGAGCTTGGCAAAGCGGCCAAAACGGTGCATGATGTCAGCCATGAGCAACAAATGGAAATGCGCCGCCTCTCTGAATCGTTTGACGAAATCGCCGCCGCCGTCGAAACGTTCCGCGAAGGGGCGAAACAACAAACGACCGCCGTCGAGCAAGCGGATGATGTCATCGGGCAGATGGTGGAACGCGTGCAACTCATGCGGGCCGCCGTTGAACGCGTCGTAAGGCAAGCGGGCGACGCTTGGTCGTCAGCAGCAGAAGGCATCCGCCTCATTGAGGAAACGAAAACAAACATGGACGCGATGCAGCGCGGCATCGGCGAAATGACTGCCCTCATCGACAAAGCAGCCAATGAAGCAGCGCGCGTTCATGAGATGATCGCCGCCATTCGCACGATCGCCAAACAAACGAACTTGCTCGCCCTAAACGCCTCGATCGAAGCGGCGCGGGCGGGTGAAGCGGGCCGCGGTTTTTCGATCGTCGCCGAAGAAGTCCGAAAGCTCGCTGAAGATACAAACGCGTTCGCCGCTGAAATTTTTGCTTCGCTCGACGCCATGACGAACGCGCTCAAAGAAACGGTGCAAGCTGTACAAGGAAGCGGCCTCCGCGTTGAAACAACGAAAGACTCGCTTTGGAAAACAGGGGAAACGTTCACATCGTTTCAAGGCATGTTCGCCCAACTGAACGACTTGCTTCAGCAAAACGAAGCGTATGTTAACGCCATCACCGCCGACGGCGAGCAGCTCGGCGGACTGATGGAAGACGTACGCACCGTCGCCGCCGATTTTTCAAACATGGTGCAAGAAACGGCGGCTGGGCTTGAGCAACAAACGCTCGCCCTTCACCAGCTGGCTCGGGAAGCCGACACATTGGCTGCGGCAGCGCGCGATTTAGAAAAAATGATCGCCCGCTTCCACTCATAAAGCAACGAAGCCCTTTCGTCCCCCTTCACCAAAAAACTTTGGGGAACGAAAGGGCTCATTTACCGGCGCGGCAGCTGCCGGCGCCAAAGAAGCCACAAAAGCACAAGACTCATATAACCAAACAGCGGATAGATGAATGACAGCAGCTCCCCGTAATGAAACGGGCTGACCGCCGCAAACAGCAAAACGAGCAGCACGCCCAGCCATTTCCCGCCAAGCGGCGCCCAAACGCGCACTTGGCGTGCAAGTCCAAACATGCCGCCGATGACCGATGTAAAAATTTCTCCGTAAATGACGACGACATAAAGCCAATACAACACAGTAAAAAACGTATGAACGACTTCGGCCATTGGAATATCATAATCGTCCTTGTGTGGAAACGACAGCAGCACCATATGGTTCAACAGCAGCAAAACCGTCAACACCATTCCGCCTAACATCGCTCCGCGCCTCACCGCTCGCTCATCGGTCGCTTCGCGGGCGATGGGGACAAGCACCGCTTGGGCCATCGCCAAGTTAAAGGCCGCATAGGAAAACGGGGACAACATCGCCTTGAGGGAATAGTCCACCGCAGCCATGTCCGGACGGCACAAATCGCCAGCCACGATTGTTTTCACAAAGGCGATGGCGCTGAACAGCACCATCATCGGCGCGACAAACACGTTGACGCCAAACAGCCCTTTGCGGTCAAACAACATGACTAGAAGCGCCAAACCGAGCGTCAGCGCAATTCCCGCCTGCCTCGGCCAGCCGATCTGCTCTTCAAACACGGCACCCGCCCCGGCAATCATCACCGCCGTCACCCCCGCGATCATCGCCGTCATCACAAGCGTCACAAACGGACTCAACATTCCTCCGAACAAATAGCGATTCAATTCATCATATGACGCGGCTCCAATGCGGCGCGCCATCACCATCAGGCGCGCGCCGCCCCATGTGAACAAAACGCCGCTGACCGCCACCCCGATCGTCCCAGCCATTCCGTAGCGGGTAAAAAATTCAATAATTTCCCTGCCAGTCGCAAATCCCGCTCCAATCACCGTGCCGACGTAAACAGCGGCGATTTGCCATGCTTCCGACCACTCGTGTCTCTTGCCCAAATCCTCCATCTCCCTCTCTTGTCCGTTGCTTTATTGCCATATATATGTCCGGCATGGACAAGAAAGACGACAGAACGAAAAAAGAAGGCATCCGAGACAAGATGCCTTCTCACACACCGCAAACTCTCTTCATTTCATGAATATGACGTGCGATGTGAAATCGCGTTTCCATCAATGAACCGTCACCTGTTCGACTTGATGTTCGTGCAGCCCGCCGCTTCCTTCGACGTGCACTTTCACCGAATACGTTCCCTTGTTGGCAAACGTGGCCATGGCTTCGTATTCGCCGTTTCCTTTTTCATCTGCATCCACAAATTCATGCTTATTGTCCGCCTGCCAAATTTCAAAGCGAACGGTGGCGTTCGTAAACGGCTTCCCATCTTTGGTGAGGTGAACGGTCAATGCCGCCGGTTTTCCGGCTTCGAACGAACGGGACGACAGCGAAATGGCGACGGCGCCATGATGGTGTTCTTCAGCACTGCCTTGGGAATTTTCGCGCGCACCGTCAGCCGTCGCCGCCTGTTCCGGGCTGCCGGCGACAATATCTTTCTTCGGCATGTTATGCATGTCGCGCGCCGTCACATGGGCGACCACCGAATATGTTCCCGCTTCGGTGAACGTTTTTTCCACCGAGTATCGGCCGTCGCCGTCATGCTTCGCTTCAAGCATTTCCCGCTCGTCGCTTCCATGCTTCCATACTTCAAACTTGACTTCGTTCGCATCGTCTACTTTTTCGCCGCCGTACGTCACGACGCAGGCGAGCTTGGTCGGTTTGTTCAAATCGATATGATCCGGCGCATCGATTTTCACGTCAAGCACGGCCGGCGTCTCGGCTTGCTTGTTGTGATTTGTACAAGCAGCCATGATCATCATCCCCAAAAGTACAACAGCAAACGCGAAACCAACCTGTCTTCTCATCTTCACCTTTCTCCTTTTTCCTTCAAATTCATGATCATCATGAGCACCAAAGACGGAGTCTTTTCCGCCTCTTTTTCTGTTTTTCACTTTATCATAGCTTTGCCGCACCTACATTAGTATTCACCATTTTTTCAAAAACATTTCATCGTTATTACAATTTTTTTGTACAAAACACTTGAAAGTCAAAAAAGGTCAAAGTATAATAAAGTCAGAAAGTCAAAGAAAGTCAAAGTCAAATCCCGAATAAGAGAAAAGGGGGTATGTCTCATGCTATGCCAAGCATGCCAACAACGTGAAGCAACAGTGTTTGTCAACTTGCAATGGAACGGGGAAAAACAACAACTTCACCTGTGCCATGAATGCTATGAAAAGCAAAAACAACAACTGTCCATTCCGATGAACTTCGGCTTTTCACCGTTTTCCTTTGATGACTTCTTTACTAGCCCGTTCACAGCCGCCAACGCCGGAATGAGCGCGCCGAAAACGATGGCGAAGCGCCCGCAAAGCCATGGCGGTGGATTTTTGGATCAATTCGGCCGCAACTTGACGCAAATGGCGAAAGCGGGCTTGATCGATCCGGTCATCGGCCGCGACAAAGAAATCGCCCGCGTGATCGAAATTTTAAACCGCCGCAACAAAAACAACCCGGTGTTGATCGGGGAGCCGGGTGTCGGGAAAACAGCCATCGTTGAAGGGCTCGCGCTGAAAATCGCCGAAGGGCAAGTGCCAGAAAAACTGTTGAACAAAGAAGTGTACTTGCTTGACGTCGCTTCGCTTGTTGCCAACACCGGCATCCGCGGCCAGTTTGAAGAGCGGATGAAACGGCTCATCGCCGAATTGCAAGAGCGGAAAAACATCATCTTGTTCATTGACGAAATCCACCTGCTCGTCGGCGCTGGCGCTGCCGAAGGGTCGATGGACGCCGGCAATATTTTAAAACCGGCGCTCGCCCGCGGGGAACTGCAAGTCGTTGGGGCGACGACGCTCAAAGAATACCGGCAAATTGAAAAAGACGCGGCTCTTGAGCGCCGCTTCCAACCGGTCATCGTCCACGAGCCGACCGTTGAGGAAGCGATCGCCATCTTAAAAGGCATTCAGCCAAAATATGAACAATTCCATCATGTCCGCTATACGGACGAGGCGATCGAAGCGTGCGTGAAACTGTCGCACCGCTACATTCAAGACCGCTTCCTCCCGGACAAGGCGATCGACTTGTTGGATGAGGCCGGCTCGAAAGCGAACTTGCGCCTCGGCCCGACCGATGAAAAGCAACTGCAAGAGCGATTGATCCAAATCGCGAAAGAAAAAGAACAAGCGGCGAAAGAGGAAAACTATGAACTGGCGGCGAAACTGCGCGCTGAAGAGCTGAAGCTTGAGAAACAACTCGAGCAAGGCGTCACCCAAGAACGCCCAACAGTCGATGTGGCGGACATCGAGCAAATCATCGCCGAGAAAACCGGCATCCCGGTCGGCAAGCTGCAAGCCGATGAAAAAGAAAAAATGAAACATCTTGAAGAACACTTGGCGAAAAAAGTGATCGGCCAAGCGGAAGCGGTGAAAAAAGTCGCGAAAGCCATTCGCCGCAGCCGCGCCGGCTTGAAAGCGAAACACCGCCCGATCGGTTCGTTCTTGTTCGTCGGCCCGACCGGCGTCGGGAAAACGGAGCTCGCCAAAACGCTCGCCGAGGAGCTGTTTGGCACAAAAGACGCCATGATTCGCCTCGATATGAGCGAATACATGGAGAAACATTCCGTCTCGAAGCTGATCGGTTCGCCGCCGGGCTATGTCGGCTTTGAAGAAGCCGGCCAGCTGACGGAAAAAGTGCGCCGCAATCCGTACAGCATCATCTTGCTTGACGAGATTGAAAAGGCGCACCCGGATGTACAGCACATCTTCTTGCAAATTTTAGAAGATGGCCGCCTAACCGACAGCCAAGGCCGCACCGTCAGCTTCAAAGACACGGTCATCATCGCGACAAGCAACGCCGGTGCGACCGACAAAAAAATCACCGTCGGCTTTGAAAAAGAGGGCAACGGGCAAACAAGCGTCCTTGACTCTTTGAGCGCCTACTTCAAGCCGGAATTTTTGAACCGCTTCGACGCCATCATCGAGTTCAAGCCGCTCGAAAAACAGCACTTGCTCCAAATCGTCGATTTGATGCTCGCTGACGTCAAAGCGGCGATGCGCGAACAAGGCATTGAACTCGAAGTGACCGAAGCGGCGAAAGAAAAACTGGCCGAACTCGGCTACCATCCGGCCTTTGGCGCCCGCCCGCTCCGCCGTGTCATCCAAGAGCATGTCGAAGACAACATCGCCGACTGCCTGCTTGACGCAAGCAGTCCCGTGCGCGCAATCCGCATCGACGCAGAAGGGGACGCCATTGTGGCGAAAATCGAATCATAACTTACAACAGAGGATCCGCCGAACATCAATTTTGCTTTCGGCGGATCTTTCTTTCCAATGGACCGTTTATCAAACCGATTTTTCACCTCGATTCAGTCAAGCACACTTTTAGTGAAGGGGTGAATATTTTATAAAATAATTTTTTTGGAAATATTATTGACACTTACTTTTTTTTTGCTAAAAATAAGTTATAAATTCTAAATATTAGGAGGGATTGTGATGTTCAAAAGAAAGATGATTCAAACCATTAGTCCGATTCTTTTGGCTGGATTGCTTTCTCTTACCCCATTTAATAAGACAGAAGCAGAAATCAATCCAACCTATATCCCTTATGATGGATATGAATACGTTCACAGCACAGATACAAGAGGGCTGACCATTTATTGGACTCATACCCACGTAAACAACAAATCTACTACTGACACTGTTTCCCACACAGTCAAGAGAGAAGCGTATGCAACCGCTACTGTTTCTTCGTCGTCCACATTTAACGAGATGGTCCTGGAAGTAGGAATTAGTACGGAAGTAAGTTTAGGAGCGCGGGTGGAAAAAACAACAACTGTTACTTGGACGATCCCTCCTTATTCCACCTATACCCTTCGATATGGAAGCCGTTGGGTGAAAGCGACCGGTAAAGAAAATTACTACAGCAGAGGAACTCTCATCAGCTCGAAAACCGTCAGCGGACAATGGACATATGAGGGATATTCCGACAGCATTAAACAAAACTAAACACTCATGAATGGTGATTTTATGAGCAAAAAATTTTTCCATCCCCTTTTCATCTGCTTTCTCTTGCTGGCGGCGTGCGAACGCGGACACGACCCCGCCCCTGTTGCGCTGCATCCGTTGGAGAAAGCAAAGCAGGAACATGAAAAAGCGGAGACGGAACAAAAGCCGTTATCGTTGGAACAGAAATTTCTCCCTCCGCATTTTCTAGTCAATCAATTTATTGCAAAGGCGACAAGTCGATCGATCGAGCTGACGATTCATTACACCATCTCGGAACAGCTGTACCGTTTGCTTGAACAGTATCGAGATTACTATTTCGTCATTCAATATCCAGAGGAACTCTCGCGTCTGACCCATGTTGACCGTTCCAACGCTGTCAAAGGCCCTTTGCCGGCAAACGGACAGTTATCATATACCATCACCATTTCTTCCACTTGGACAAATGATATACCAAAAGATTTGATCAATCGAATCAATCATGGAGACTTGCGGTACAATCTTCTCATTTTGGACAAAGAACGGTTCCCCGTGCATATTTTCAATGATGTTCAATGGTACCAATCGTTCGACCCAAACAAAGGATCCAGCGTCATTTCGGAAGACGGTGGTGCAAGAAAATGACGGCCGTTCGGTCAAACGTTTTCATCGACCGCACGTCCGTTTCTTGAGGTCAGACTCTTTCGCACGAATAAAGGATTTTCGCTGTAAAAAGGGGCGGTCGCCATCGCCTCTTTTTCTTTTTCCGTCTTTTCTCCAGGAACGAAAAAATTTTGCTATAATGAAGAAAAACGCAAGGGGGCATCGCGATTGCCAAACGAAATGGAGACGATCATCATTCAGACGCTCCGCCCGGCTCTTCACCCGTTCGTCATCTACCTGTTCGGTTCAGCCGCCCGTGGGGCGATGCGCTCGGACAGTGATGTCGATATCGCCTTTGTCAGCGACGGCGAACCGCATGATCCGTATGAGCTGTTTCGGCTCGCGGGGCATTTGGCTGACAAGTTAGGGCGAGATGTCGATCTTGTCGATTTGCGCCAAGCCAGCACCGTGTTTCAAGCGCAAGTCGTCTCGAGCGGAAAGGTGATCGATTGTTGCGACGAACGGAAACGAATGGAGTTTGAAATGAAAACGTTGAAAATGTATGCAAAGCTGAATGAAGAGAGGGCGCCAGTATTAAAACGAATTGCAGAAAGTGGGTCGGTGTATGAAACATGATGTGATTTTGAATAAGGTCAGCATCATTGAACGATGTCTGAAACGAATTGACGAAGAATATGACCACGACCCCCAAAATTTACAAAATTATACAAAACAAGACTCGATCATTCTCAATTTACAGCGGGCGTGCGAGGCATGCATCGATTTGGCCATGCATATCGTGGCCGAGCAGAAATTCGGACTGCCGCAGCATAGCCGCGATGCGTTCGCTCTCCTCGAAGAACATGGGGTCATCTCCCCTTCCGTAAGCAAAAAGATGAAGGCGATGGTCGGATTCCGCAACATCGCCGTTCACAACTACCAACAACTGAACCTTGGCATTTTGCAAGCCATCATCGACCACCATCTCGATGATTTTAAACACTTTGCCAAAGCCATCCTCGATTATGCCAAGAAAAACGGCTAGGCCGGCTCCCACGCGGAAGCCGGCCGGTTAGCGCCGCAGACCGTTCATCAACACGTGAATCGTCCGCTCCATTTCCGCCTCATCGTCCCAATGGTGATCAGGCAAAAGGAGAAAGCGGGCGGCCAAAAAGCCGGTGAGCGATGTGATCGTCAAGCGGATGACCGAATCAACCGGCAGCTCGGCCAACTCCCCTTTTTCTTGAAAATGGCGGACAATACGGGCAAATTTTGGATACACGTGCTCTGTAAACACGCGTTGAAAGCACTGTTTAATCTCGGAATGAAAGGCAACCTCCTGCCAAAGCACGCGAATCGCCGGCAAATACGTTTTCACAAAGGTGTAGCGGTTGGCGAGCACCGCGCGCAAAAACTGTTCATACGTCTCATATTCGTTATCAAACACTTCGCGGACGAATTCTTTCGCCAAAAACGGGGCGACGGAATGAAACAACGTCGGCGTGACGATGGCCAGCAATAAATCTTTTTTCGTCTTATAATGGCGGAAGATCGTCCCTTCCGCCACCCCAGCCTTTTTGGCGATTTCGCTCGTCGACGTCGCCGCATAGCCTTTCTCGGCGAACATTTCAACGGCAGCTTCCAAAATTTTTAGCTGCTTTTCGCTGAACTGCCCTTCCTTGCCGCCGATTTGCAGCAATTCCTGAATCCATGAATGCTCGCTCATTGCTCTACCCCTTACAGCTTGCGATATTTTTTCAGCGTTACTACATTTAGTACCATAAACAGCAGCGTGAAACCAAGCAGCACGTATACGTCAACAGCGATAGCGCTCCACCCCTCTCCGCGCACCATAATATCGCGCAGCGCATCCGCCCCGTAGTTGAGCGGCATGACGACGCTCAGCGAACGCAGCCATTCTTCCATCGTGTCAAGGTTGAACAAGCCGGAAAAAAACACTTGCGGCACGACGACAAGCGGGATAAACTGCATCATTTGCAGCTCGTTGTTGGCAAACGCCGACAGCAGCATCCCGAGCGCCAGCGCCGTCATCGCCAGCAAAAACGTAATGAGCAGCACATACCCGAACGAACCCTCCATCATCATGTCGAGCACATCAATAGCAAACCATGAAATTAAGCTTGCTTGAATCGTCGTAAACAGCCCGAACCCGACCATGTAGCCGGCGACCATTTCCCAGCGCCTGAGCGGCGTCGCCATCAACCGCTCGAGCGTCCCATTCGTCCGCTCACGCAAAAACGATACCCCGGCGATCAAAAAGACGAAAAAGAAGATGAAAAAGCCGATGAGCACCGGGCCGAAATAATCAAACGACGCCATGTCGCTTGATCCGTGCCAATACGTTGTTTTCAGCTGAAACGGGGGCTTGGGCGCCATGGACTGAAACGCCTTTTGCACCGCGGCCATCACAGCCTGATTGGCCGTCGGGTCGCTTCCTTCCAGCGTAAGGTGCGGAGCGCTTCCGCTCATGTCAAGCCACGCGTCAATGTCTTGATCGTCCAGCTGCTTTCGCGCTTGTTTTGCTGACAGCTCTTTCACGTTCGCTCCTGCTTCTTTCAACTTGTCAACAACCACCTCAGGCACGTGTTCGCTGACGGCAATGGCTGGTTTGTATTCTTCGCCATTAAACACCAAATCCATTAACAACAAGACGAACATCGGCGCGACAATCATGAGCGCCAGCGTGCGCTTGTCGCGGAAAAACTGGCGGATGATGCGGACGACAATGGCCAACACTCTCATCGACGGACACCTCCAAACGTCAAAAACGCTTGCTCAATCGTTTCCGCGCCTGCTTCCTGTTTCAATTCATCCGGGCGGCCGACGGCGATCAGACGGCCTTCGCGAATCATGCCAAGCCGCCCGCACTTTTCCGCTTCATCCATCACATGGGTCGTGACGACAATGGTTGTGCCGCGCTGGCGAATCCGCTCAAGCTCCGCCCAAATCGATTGGCGCAGCACCGGATCGATGCCGACCGTCGGCTCATCCAAAATAAGCACGTCCGGTTCATGAAGCAAGGCGATCGCCAGCGACAACCGACGCTTCATCCCTCCTGAATATTGGTGCACCGGCTTTTTTCGATCATTCGTTAAGTTGACAAGCGCCAACATGTCATCGATCCGCTCTTTTTGTTTTTTCCCTCGCAACCCGTAGATGGAAGCAAAAAATTGCATGTTCTCCAGCGCGGTCAATTCTCCGTACAGGGCATCCGACTGGGCCATAAAGCCGATCCGCTTCATGGCGCCAAGATTGGGCATATTCACGCCGAGCACGCGAATCGTCCCTTCACTCGCTTGATCAATGCCGGCGATCATGCGCACCAACGTCGTTTTTCCTGCACCCGACGGGCCGAGCAGACCGAAAATTTCTCCCGCGCGGACATCCAACGACACATCGTGGATGACCACTTTTTTTCCAAACCGCTTGGAGACACGCTCGACTTGAATACATGGATTGGCGGTCATTGCTTTTCTCCCCTTTGCATAGTAGTGAGTAATCACTCATATATAGTATAAAAAAGATAAACCTTTTTGTAAAGTGAGTAATCACTCACAAAATACATTTTTTAAGCTGCCGACGGTTCGGCAGTCCACCTACTGTTCCATCAATTGGACGTCTCGCCAGCCGTAGCACCACTCCCATAATGCTTTTCCACCGATTTCCACCCTTTCCTCGGCCAGTTTTTCACCGCCAAGCCGTTCGTAAAAACCGCGTGACGGATTGTCGGCAAGCACCCAGACGACCAGCGAATGAATGCCTTTTTGCGCCAAATCGCGGGTCAACGCTTGAACGAGTTGCCGGCCGAGCCCTTTTCCTTGCACCTCTTTAAGCAAATAAATCGCATACAGCTCCCCGTCATACTTCGCTATCGGACCGTCGGCTGCCCGATTTGGTCCGCCGGAGACAAATCCAACGACGCGCCCGTTTTCCTCGGCGACAAACACAGAATGACCCGATTGGCTGAGCACCTTCTCCCATAAGGGTTGTTTTTCTCCCACTGACAACGTCTCCAAGTATGCGTCTGGCACGATGCCGCTGTATGTCGTCTTCCAACTTTCAACGTGGACCGAAGCGATGGCCGGTGCGTCGGCCCATGTGGCTTTACGGATCATCGTTTTCCCCCTTTTCCCCAGTTTGATAGAAGTTTTCAAATTGAACGCTCTCCCTCCTACGCTTGAGCTTTGAGGTGGGAGATTCTTGGGAACACCCGCCCCACAGCAGGCTGTCAACCAAGCCATCCCCACCCTCTTCTGCTCACGTGTGGAAGTGGGGGTCTTCTCGGCGCGAGATGATAAAGAAAAGCAGGGCGGTGCCGTTCCCGCCCGCCTTTTTTGCTTCTTTTTACAAGGCTTTGTCATCGACGCTGTCGAGCCATCGTTCAATATGGCCGACGACCGAAGCGACCGCCCCGTCAGCAAACGGCGACTGTAGGTTGGCGCTTTGGACGAGCTCGGTGAACGGCCGGCTGCCGCCCAATCGACAAAGCGCCACATAGTCGCGCCACGCCGCAGCCCGGTCGTCTTGCGCCCGCTTCCAAAATTGGAACGCGCACACTTGCGCAAGGGTGTAATCAATGTAATAAAACGGGTCGGTGTAAATGTGCCCTTGCCGCTGCCAAAACCCGCCGCGCTCAAGGTAGTCATGGCCGGCGTAGTCTCTTGTCGGCAAATACACGTTCTCGATGTCACGCCATGTTTTCTTCCGCTCAGCTGGCGTCATATCCGGGTTCTCATAGACCGCGTGCTGGAATTCATCGACCGCCACGCCGTACGGCAAAAACAAAAGCGCGTCGCTCAAATGGGCGAATCGGTATTTGTCGGCGTCGTCGGCGAAAAAGAGCTCCATCCACGGCCAGGTGAAAAACTCCATGCTCATCGAATGGATTTCACACGCCTCAAGCGTCGGCCAGTTGTATTCCGGAATGTCGTAATGGCGGCTTTCATACACTTGGAACGCATGTCCGGCTTCATGGGTGAGCACATCAATGTCGCCGGACGTCCCGGTAAAGTTCGAGAAAATAAACGGCGCCTTGTAATCATCGATATACGTGCAATAGCCGCCGCCCGCCTTTCCTTTTTTGGCGACGAGGTCCATCAATTCATGTTCGACCATATAGCGGAAAAACTCGCCTGTTTCCGGCGACAGCTCTTCATACATGCGCCGGCCGTTTTCGACGATCCAATCGGCATCCCCTTTCGGCGCCGGGTTGCCGGTTGAAAACATAAACGGCTCATCGTAATAGTAGAGCTTCTCGACCTTGATGCGCTGCCGCTGGCGCTCGCGCAGCCTGGACGCGAGCGGAACGATGTGTGTTTTCACTTGCCGGCGGAAATTGGCAACCATGTCGGCATTGTAATCGGTCCGTCCTAAACGGGCATAGCCGAGCTCAACAAAGTTTTTGAACCCAAGCTTCCGGGCGATCGCTGTGCGGACGTGGACGAGCTCATCATACAGCTCATCGAGCTCTTTTTCGTGGTCCGTGAAAAACGAAAACCGCGCTTCGCTCGCCCGTTGGCGCATCGTGCGGTCCGGCGACTCGACAAACGGCTGCAGCTGGGCGAGCGTCCGCTCCTCTCCTTCAAACATGATTTTCGCCGATGCAATGAGCTTCGTATATTCGCTGGCCAGCTTGTTTTCTTTTTGCAAGTCTTCGACAACCGCCGGCGCGTATGTTTTCAGCTGTGTTTCGGCCAACGCAAACAGCTGTTTCCCCCACACTTGTTCCAATTCAGCGCGGAACAGCGAGGAAACAAGCGCGCGGTAATAATCGTTGACAAGCCCCTTGACGACTGGCTCCGTTTCGTCGAAAAAGTCTTGCTCTTTTTTATAAAATTCATCGTTCGTATCGATCGTATGGCGAATATGGCAAAGGTTCGCCATCGTGCTGTAGCGGCGGCGCAGTGCATTGATTTGCTTCATCGCCTCGTGCTGCAAGGCGGCGCTCCCGGCGCGGCGGAACGAATCAAGCGCTTCTTGAAACGATGCTTGCAATTGAGCGATGTCCGGCCGCTCATAACGAAACTCCGAAAACTTCATGCTCTGTCCCTTCTTTCCTTTCATTTTTACATTTTTTCATCACTCAACCGACCTACTGTTTATTCGCCATGAATCATCAAAATCCTTCTCGATTTCCCATTCTCTGGGTTCACCACCACAAATTATACTAATCATTTCACTCATATTTCGCAACCTTTGCATAATATATAAAAAACCACCCATATATGCGCATAAAAAGGCTCTTCACCAAAATTTTGCGCTTTCTCTTTTCCATCGGTCCATTAGGCGCGTTGGAAATCTTTATCTGAGAGAGCGTGCAAACGTTCCGAAAGAATGTGCAAAATCTGGAACAATTGGAGGCTTGGATTCATCGTTATTCGTTTTGTCCTTGTTCAGTTGTGCGAGCCATCGCAAAATCACTCGTCAAACGAACAGACGAAATCATATCATGCATTTTATCGTCTTATTCGAATGGGAAAATGGAGGAAACGAATAACAAGATTAAGCGGATCAAACGTCGGGGATACGGATACAGAAATATCCAACGTTTTGCATTTCGGGTTCGGTTAGAAACAGCTAACATACTTTAATGGCTAGTGCAAGTACATCTTTTAGTTTTTAGTGATGAACCATTCTCTGAACAAATTTCCATTTTATTTCCTCATAGAAAAAGAAGGCAACTATCATGATCTTGATCTTCGCAACCATTTCTATTTTTCAAAAACAAATCATATTCCCATTCGCGCCCTCTTCCCCCTAGAAATAGCGGCCATGGATTGGGAATCTCGTCCCATCTTCTGTATTTCCCAAAAACATATTGACGATTTTTGTCGAATCAGGTAAGATAGTGTCGGCAACCATATACCCCCTCTCCACTTCAATGGGATAGAGGTTGCGGTGAACAAAAGTAGCGCTGCCGAGGCTCGGAGCGGTCCATGACGCAGCGGGAAAGGGTTCACCGCCGAAGTTTGCGGCGCGCTCCGGCGGCGCAAGCTGGGCCTGCGGCCGAACAGGCGCAGGACTGCCATCGCCCTTGGGCGATGGAGCGCTATCGCCATTCAGTTGGATGCGAATCGATCATGCACCTGCTGAAGAGGCGCGGGTGCTTTCTTTTTTTGAAAGGAGCGTTTTGACCTTGGATCAGCAACGAAAACTTGGCATTTGGGTGTTAACCGCGCTCGTCGTTGGCAATATGGTTGGTTCCGGCATTTTCATGCTGCCGCGCTCGTTGGCGGAAGCGGCGAGCCCCATCGGCGTCATGTTCGCCTGGCTGTTGACCGGAGCCGGCGTCCTCATGACGGCGGTTGTGTTTGGCAACTTGGCAATCCGCAAGCCCGAGTTAGGCGGCGGACCGCAAATTTACGCGAAGGAGCTGTTTCCGAAAGGCTCCAATCTCTCGATTTTATCGGGATTTATGTCATCATGGGGCTACTGGGTCGGCAACTTTGCCGGCAACGTGGCGATCATTACAACATTTGCAAGCTACTTGTCGACGTTTTTCCCGGTTCTGACGAGCGGCCAAACGGTGTTCACCGCCGGGGCGTTCACCTTGAAGCTTGGGAACTTGTTGACGTTTCTCGTCTGCACGGCGCTCCTTTGGGGGATGCATATCATCATTTTGCGCGGGGTAGAAGGCGCTGGCAAGCTGAATTTTGTTGCCACCGCGGCCAAAGTGCTTGGCTTTTTCCTATTTATCGTCATCGCGCTGTTTGCCTTTGACAAAGCCGTCATCGGCCCGCTTGATGCCCCTCGCTATGACGGGAACGGACAGCCGATCGGTTTGCTTGGACAAATCAACAACGCCGCGTTATCGACACTCTGGGCGTTTGTCGGCGTCGAATCGGCGATGGTGTTCGCTTCCCGCGCGCGCAAACAAGCGGACGTAAAACGGGCGACGATCGCCGGTCTTTTGATCGCTTTGGCCATTTATATTGGCATCAGCTTTTTGGTAATGGGCGTCTTGCCGCAACGCGAACTGATTCAATCGGAAAAACCGCTCGTTGATGCCATCAATGCCATCGTCGGACCGGCGGGCGGCTACGTGTTGGCTGGTCTTGGGCTCATTAGCCTGCTCGGCTCGACGCTCGGCTGGATCTTGCTGAGCGCTGAGGTGCCGTACCAGGCGGCGAAACAAGGGCTGTTTCTGCCGGCCTTTTTGAGAGAAAACAAGAAAAACGTCCCAAGCTTCTCGTTGACGCTATCGAATGCATTAGCCCAGCTGTTCATTTTCTCGACCATTTCCCATTCGATGGCGGCAGCGTTCGATTTTGTCATTTACATCGCTACGCTCGCCTACCTCATCCCGTATTTGATCTCTTCCGTCTTTCAGTTGAAACTCACGCTCACCGGCGAAACGTACATGGAGGCGCGCGAGCGGATGGTTGACGGAATCATTGCGGCCTTAGCGACGGTGTATTCGATCTGGGTCGTTATCGCTGGCACGGCAGACATCAAAACCTTCCTACTCGGTGTTGTCCTGCTCGCTAGCGGCCTAATCTTCTATCCGCAAGTAAAAAAAGCGGCACAGCAGGCGAAAGAAAAACAAAAATTATCGGCATAGCCAAAAAGCGAACGTCCATTATGGGGGCGTTCGTTTTTTTCTGTTTTGGGGCAGGATCTTTTCTTTCGTAAGACGAAATATACAAGATGGTTCCATTTTTGAAGGAAAGAGAGGTCTTGCTGATGAACAACAACGAACAACCGACAAAACGCCGCGGCATGACGGCGGAAGATTTGCTTCGCCTCCGCTCGGTGCGCGACCCGCACTACGCGCCGGACGGAACGCGCGTCGTGTTTGTGGAAAAATCGATCGACGAAGAAAACCAATACCGCTCCCATCTATATAATGTGGACGGAAGACGGCGCCGTCCGTCCATGGACGTTCGGGCGCTGTCGCGACACGAAGCCGCGCTTTTCCCCGGACGGCGAAACGATCGCCTTTTTGTCTGACCGCTCGGGGCGTGTGCAGCTTTGGCTGCTGCCTGCCAATGGCGGCGAAGCGCGCCAGCTGACGTTTTTCAAAAACGGCGTGCGCGATTACGTCTGGTCGCCGGATGGAACGTTTCTCATCGCCCTAACGACGCTTGGCGATGATGAAACGATTGAAGACCGCGAAGAACCGGAAAAGGCAGAAGTGAAGCGAGCCGACCTGAAACCGCGCGTGATCGAGCGGCTGTATTACAAATCGGACGCGGCTGGTTTTCTTGACGGCAAACGGGCGGTGCTCACGCGCATCGATGTGCTGTCAGGAAAAATCGAAGCGTTGACGGGCCGCGAGGAGGAAATCGGTTCGTTTGCGATTTCGCCAAACGGACGGACGCTTGCCTTTGTCGCCAACCGAAACGAGGATCCGGACACCACCTTTACCCGCGACATCATTTTGCTCGATCTCGAGAAAAAAACAGAAACGAACTTGACGAACGGCTGCGGCGCGTTCGCCTCGCTCGCCTGGTCGCCGGACGGAATGAAGCTTGCCGCCGTCGGCCATGATTTGGCTTATCTTGGGGCGACGCTTCACCGGCTTTACGTCTTTGAGCCGGAACGTGGAACGAAGCGGGTGTTGACCGCCGACTGGGACGTCCATCTCGGTGACGCCATGGTCGGCGACATGCACGCTGATGCGAAAGGCCCGGGCCCGATTTGGGCGAGCGACGGAAGCGGCCTGTATGTCACCGCCTCAGAGCGCGGACGCGTCAACGCATATTTCGTCTCGCTCGCCGGCCCGATCGTTCCAGTGGTCGAAGGAGATTTTCATCTATACGGATTCACCGTCCATCCGAATGGACGGCAAGCCGTCGCCGCCATCAGCTCGCCTACGTCCGTTGGCGATTTATATGCGGTCTCGCTTGCCGATGGAACGAAAACACGGCTTACGCGTGCCAATGAAGCGCTTGAACATGAAGTGGCCTTCGCCGCTGCCGAACCGTTTACGTATCGATCGGCGGACGGTTTGGAGATTCAAGGCTGGATCGTCAACTACCCCCACTTAGCTAACGCTTGAAGTGGGGGCTTGCAACTCCCCAGAAGTACAAGCGGACTTCGTCCTCCTTCCTTGACTTGGGGTTGCATCAGGGCAGGTTGACAACTACCCAACGACGCAGGTCATGCCTGCATCGTTACCGATTCTCTCGGTGTGTCTGTTGGCAGTACTTGGCTTCCACACACAACAGACGGATCTACGCTCGATGTTTTACGGTTACAACGTTTCCTGTAACCAACTCCATACATCGAGTAGCAGTTATTGGAGTGCCTTTATTAAACGGTTTTCTCCACGCCTTTATTATATCATACACAAAAGAAAGGGGGGAACGCGCATTCCTCTCCCACTTACTCCCTTTGGTCGTTGAAGTGGGAGTCTCCTGCGCGAAATAGGATGAAACCGCCTAAGCTTGACGAAGGAGAAAAGGCGCCGCTTGTCGTCGAAATTCACGGCGGGCCGCATGCGATGTATGGATTTACGTTTTTCCATGAATTGCAGCTGCTCGCTTCATCCGGTTATGCCGTGCTGTTTACGAACCCGCGCGGCAGCCACGGATACGGCCAGTCGTTTGTCAATGCGGTGCGCGGCGACTATGGCGGCATGGATTATGAAGACATTATGGCTGGCGTCGACGCCGCCATCAGCAAGTTCGACTTTATTGACAAAGAACGGCTTGGCGTCACCGGCGGCAGCTACGGCGGATTTATGACGAACTGGATCGTTGGGCATACCGACCGATTCAAAGCGGCTGTCACTCAACGTTCGATTTCCAACTGGCTCAGCTTCTCCGGCGTGAGCGACATCGGCTACTTTTTCACGAAATGGGAAGTCGGCTGCGACGTTTGGGAAGACGCTGAGCGGCTTTGGCATCATTCGCCGCTCAAATACGTCAAACACATGCGCACACCGCTGTTAATTTTGCATAGCGAACGCGATTACCGCTGCCCAATCGAGCAGGCCGAACAGCTGTTTGTCGCCTTAAAGCAGCTCGGGCGGGAAACAAAGCTCGTCCGCTTTCCGGACGCCAACCACGATTTGTCGCGCACCGGCAACCCTGCTCTTCGGCTTGAGCGTCTTCGCCATATCGTCGACTGGTTTGACCGCTATTTGAAAGGAGCATCGCATTAATCCGAAAGGAGAACCACCATGCACGCACTCGTCATCGGTGGGACAGGCATGTTAACCGACGTGTCGCTTTGGCTCGTGCGAGAAGGGTACCATGTATCCATCGTCGCCCGGAACAGGGAACGGATGGAACGGCTCATCGCCCGCGCCGCACATCTGGAGGCCATTACCCCGCTTTTGGTCGATTATCGCGATCATGATGTACTATGTTCCTTGATTCACCAAACAATCAATGAAAACAGAGCCTTCGACCTTGTTGTCGCATGGGTGCACAGCGACGGGAAACAGGCGTTTCCGGCCATCATCCGGGAAAATAGCAGACATCCCGGTCCTTGGCGTCTGTTCCACGTGCTCGGCAGCCGGGCCCATCCGGCCGAGGCAAAGCGGGAACTCCGTTTGTCTTCCGCTTGCCTGTACCGGCAAATTCAGCTTGGCTTCGTGATCGAAGAGCACAGCACGCGTTGGCTCACCCATCAAGAAATCAGCAGCGGCGTCATTGACGCCATTCGGCGTGATGCGCCGTTTCATCTTGTCGGCACACTAGCATCAGAGAAGAAGCGGCCGCATTAATGGGAAGCGTCCTCTCGTTTGTACCGAGAGGGCGCTTTGTCCGCCTTTGGCGCGGATGGTTTCACGATGGAAGCAGTTCGACATAATCGCCCGTTTTCAAGCCGGCCGCGTTCGCTTCATCGGTGTCAATGTGCATATCTAATGCAAAATCTTCGCTGACGCGGACGATCACTTCGTCAAAAATGAGCGCCCGCTCCCCTTGCGTTTTCACTTTCACAACTTGTTTATCGCGGACGCCAAACGTCTCGGCATCTTTCGGCGTCATATGAATGTGGCGCTTGGCAATGATCACCCCTTTGTCGACAGTCACCGTCCCCTTCGGTCCGTGAATCGTAATGCCCGGCGTTCCGTCAATATCGCCGGATAAGCGGACCGGGGGCGCGACGCCGAGCTTGAAGCTGTCGGTTTTCGAAATTTCAAGCTGGGTGAGCGAACGGACCGGTCCGAGGACGCGGACGTTTTCAATTTTCCCTTTCGGCCCTTCGACCGTCACCGTTTCCTTGGCGGCGAACTGGCCAGGCTGCGACAACGGCTTGAGCACCGTCAGCTCGGCGCCTTCGCCAAACAGCGCCGCCATGTGTTCTTTTGATAAATGAATGTGGCGATTCGATACCCCTACTGGAACCATCAATGGTGATCTCTCCTTTTTTGCTGGCTATGGTATGTTCTTTATATAACGTATCCATTTCCGGCAAAATTAAAGAGGCCGACCTCGCGTCAGCCCCTTGTTTTTGCCCCATATCCTAATTTTTTCAGCAGCGCAATCGCCTGCTCTTTTTCTGCCGCCGTCAGCGCCGAAACCGTTTCGTGAATTTTTTCCGCATGCTCGGGAAATACGCGCTCAATAAACCGCCGCCCCTCTTCTGTAATGGACGCGTACGTGACGCGCCGGTCCTTTTCGCAGGCGCGGCGGACGATCAATCCTTTGTTTTCCAGTTTGTCAATGACGTAGGTGATGCTCCCGCTCGCCAGCAAAATTTTTTCGCCAATTTGCTGGAGCGGCTGATCCCCTTTATGGTATAACAATTCTAACACGGCAAATTCGGTCGGATTGACCCCGAATGAGTGGATTGATTTGTTCACTTGGTCGCTT
Source organism: Geobacillus sp. CAMR5420 (assembly GCF_000691465.1). Taxonomy (NCBI): domain Bacteria; kingdom Bacillati; phylum Bacillota; class Bacilli; order Caryophanales; family Anoxybacillaceae; genus Geobacillus; species Geobacillus sp. CAMR5420. Next base: position 59,552 of record NZ_JHUS01000024.1, on the reverse strand, counting down.
ACGGCGCGGTAAGCCCGCGACAATACGATAAACAACTTTAGCGATTGCTCGAGTTCTTGCTCTTTTTGTTCCATGCCATCCAACCCTTTGCATTTAACCATTTCTTACTTGCATTATACTTGAACAGCAAACAGGCAGGCAACCGTTTTTGCCAGGCGCTGGTCCATTTTTCTCGCCAGCGGCCGTTCCTTTCGCTATGATAATTTTGTGATAGGGCAGCGCTTGGGCGATTGTCACATTTGTGGAAACGGCGCATATGAAAAAATAAAGGCTGATGAAGGGGGAATTGGATGAACGGGGTATTGACCGGCAGTGTGCTGTCCGCCTTATCGACCGGACTTGGCGCTGTGCCGATTTTGTTTATGGCCAAATCGCTCACCCACCGCTGGCGCGATGTGCTCCTCGCGTTTTCAGCCGGCATTATGATGGCGGCCTCGATGACAAGTCTTATTCCCGAGGCCCTGCGGTCCGGCGGTTTTGAGGCGCTCGCCATCGGATTGGCGGCGGGGGTGCTCGTGTTAACGTTGCTTGAGATGACCGTCCCCCATATCGACTTGGAGCATACGAAAAGCGGCTTGCAATTCGACGAAAAGGCGATGCTCATCATCGCCGCCATTGCGATGCACAATCTCCCCGAAGGGCTGTCAGTCGGGGTGAGCTACGCCTCAGACGGCGCTTCGCAAATCGGCAATTTGATCGCATTGGCCATCGGCTTGCAAAACGCGCCGGAAGGATTTTTGGTCGCCTTGTTTTTAGTCAATCAGCAGATTGGCCGCTTTAAAGCGTTTGTCATTGCCACGTTAACCGGCGCGGTCGAAATTGTGACGTCTTTGCTCGGCTTTTATTTAACCTCTCTCTTCCGCGGCCTCGTTCCATACGGGTTGGCGTTTGCCGCCGGGGCGATGCTGTTTATCATTTACAAAGAGCTCATTCCCGAAAGCCATGGCGATGGAAATGAACGGACATCGACGTACGCGTTTATTGTCGGCATTTTGTTTATGATTTTTCTAACACAATCGTTTTAACGAAAACAACCCCGCTGCCTGTATATAAGCAGCGGGGCGTTCATTGTTATTGGACGGCTTCCTCTTTTTCTTCATATGGATGAGCGACCCAGCCGGACGGGTCGATAAACAAGCGCACCGCAACGACCCGACGGTCATCCATGAGCGTAAAGTAATGCGGATTCCCTTCCGGCACGGAAATGACGTCGCCGGCTTCAAGCTCTACATCAAAATAGCCGGTTTCTTTGTCGCCTTTGATGATGAAAATGCCATGGCCGGCCGTAATGGCGCGCACTTCATCTTCCGTATGGATGTGCACTTGTTCAAATTTTTTCAGCAACTCATCCAAGTTCGGCGTCGCGTCGGACAGAGCGACGATATCCCACGTTTTGTAGCCGCGGCGCGCCGCTAAATCTTCAATTTCGTCTTTGAACGTCGCTAAAATTTCATTTTTTTCTTCATCTGTCAGAACATATTTATCGCGCAAATGCTCCGGCAGTTTCGTGATGTCCCAATGTTCATACAACACCCCTTGACTGTTCAAAAACGCGCGCACATTGTCTTCTCCTTCAATCACTTGGCCCGTTTTTCTCACTTTGATGACTGCCATTGTTCACATCCTCCTTTGGAAAAATGTATATGGATTAGCCAACCGGCAGGCCGGCCCGCTGCAAAAGCAGCCGCTTCACCTGCCAGCGGAACAAAAACTCCCATGCCTCCAAATGTTTTTTCGCTTCAAACGCTGTACGCCCCCAGACCGTGATGCCATGGTTTTGGATCAACACGGCGCCGGCGTCGCCATGGATATAGTTCGCAAACTCCCGAGCGAGCGTTGGAATGTCGGCGTAATTGTCAATGATCGGGATGCGCACGGCGGCATTTTCTTCCCAAATGCCGAACGCCTTGATGATTTCCTGGCCGGAAAAGACCGCTTCCCCGTTTTGCGCATACAGTTCAGAAATCAAATTGTTGTCCACGGTATGAACGTGCAAGACGCAACCGGCGTTTGTGCGGTTGTAAATTTCCACATGCAGCAGCGTCTCCGCTGATGGCTTTAAATGTGTTTTCTCCGCTGGTCGGCCGGCAGCGTCAACGAGCAAGAAGTCCTCATCCGTTTGCTTCCGCTTATCCTTGCCGCTCGCTGTCACCAAAAACGTCAACGGGTCGTCCGTCACTTTGATCGACAAATTGCCGCTTGTTGCGAAAAACCAATCGCGGGCGGCGAGCTCGGCTTTCACTTCCGCAAGCTCGTTCCACTTTTTCACGACAATGCTCATACGATCACCTCCATTCGCTGCAACGCATCCATCACGTCAAAAAACGTCGCAAATGGCGCGTGCGGCAGGTCAAGCTCTTGACATTTTTCAAGCAGAAAATCGCGCGCCAGCACATAGTCGGCTTGCCTGGCCACCGCCAAGTCGGTGATCGAATCGCCGATGACGACGTGATACCCGTCCGGGCGGGCAAGCCTGCGCAATAGCGACGGCTTGCAGCAGCCGCAGCCGTTTTGGCACCGGCTGTCACATGCATGCGGCCATGTGATGCGGATCGTCTCACCGCTGAAATCGGAGCCGTTGCAAAAAATGCGCTCCGGTTCAATGAGCCCTTCAAGCAGCGGATAGACGAAAAAGTCGATGCCGCCGCTCACGATATAGAGCGGGATGCTTTGCTCTTTTGTCCATGCGACAAACTCGCGGAACCCTTCGCGCAAGCGGGCGGTGCTAAGCAAAAAGTCAACAATCTCCCCTTTCAGCGCTGACGGAAGAAGCGAAAACATTTTTCCGACGCCTTCCTGAACGGAGATGCGCTGGGCGAGAATGTCGTCCTTTAGCGCCTCCCACTCCGGCGGGGCGAACTGTTTCATAATCGCGATGATGTTGTCGTTTTCCGTGATCGTGCCGTCAAAATCGCAAAAAAGAACGAGTTGTTTCGTCATGCTTCCACCTCAATAGCGCCCCAGCGGTCGATCGCCTTTTGCAGCGCCTCGTTGTCTTTCGCCGCTTCACGAAGCGGACGGCCGACCAGCGCTGCGTCGATGGCGGCGCGAAACGCCTTTCCGCCGCCGATCGCCCCGTCCGGGTGGCCGTGGATGCCGCCGCCGGCGTTGACGACGCTGTCAAGGCCAAAATCGCGGACAAGGAGCGGCACCAATCCCGGGTGAATGCCGGCCGACGGAACCGGAAACGCCCGGGCAAACGGCTCTTGGTCGTCGGTGAGCGCCCTTGCGATGCCAAGCGCCTGCTCACGCTCCAAGGCCACGCTGCCATACGGCGACGGGAACAGGACAAAGTCGGCGCCGGCGAGCCGCAAAAGCTTTCCAAGCCAAAGCGAAGGAGCCACCCCATAAAACTCCGACGGCGTAACAGCGCCGCTGAACGCCGGGTGAGCCATAATCGGCACCGCAATCTCCTCATCCTCGCGCAACGCCTGCAACACGTCAAGCCCATAAGCGAAGACGTTAAACAACAGCACATCAGCGCCAAGCTCAGCCGCCCGTTTCGCTTTTTCTTTCAGTTCAAACGTTTTGCCGGTCAAGTTGACGGCATACAGCGTCCGCTTGCCTGTTTGTTCGTACACTTCCTGAAGCGCCGCCTTGCCCTCGGTGATCCGCTTTTCAAACGGAAGAAGTTCGCTGTCAAACAAAATTTCATCGTCTTTGACCAGGTCAACGCCGCCGAGCGCCTGTTTTTTCAATTCCGACGTCAAGTACGCCAAATCGCGGCCGATCATGCCTTTAAAAATGCTCATCAACAGCGGGCGGTCGTACACTCCGACCTTTTCGCGAATGCCGGCGATGCCAAAGCGCGGCCCCGGAAACTGCCGCTTCCATTCTTCCGGAAATGCCAAATCAAGCAACCGCACTTCCCCGTCAAGCGACAGCTTGCCGAACGTCGTCACCAACAATGCCGGCAAATCGGCGCTGAAGTTGACGGTCGGGTAAGCGATTTTGACGATTGCCCGCTTCAACCGCTTGCCGAAATAGGCGTTTACCCGCTCGCTCTCGTCAAGCTCTTCGATCGCAACGACTTCCCCTTTATGCTTGCGAAGCTGGTCTTGCTCCAGCTGCGGCAAGTCGGTCCATGTGCCGACTGTCAAGCCGAGCGCGATTCCTTCCGCCTTTTGGCGAATATCGTGTTCATCATGAAGCAAATACGTCGCAATGACTGCACTCATCGTCCATCCCTCTTTCAATATATGGCGAAATAAAAAAGCCCCTTCCTAAGAAGAGGCGTCACTCATCCATGGCGCTCTTCTTATCTCTCAGCGTTTCCGCTGCAAGAATTAGCACCGTGCTTGGCGCGCGCCAAGCCGGTTGCCGGGCTTCATTGGGCTCGTCCCTCCGCCTGCTCTTGATAAGAAAGCCTGCTCGTTTATGCACTTGTCAAACAATTGGCAAATTTACTTTGAATTATGACATCGCCGATTGGCGTTGTCAATCATTTTTCAAAAATTTTTTTCGAACAATCCAAGGCGGCCGATCCGCTCCGCTGCTTCGCGAAGCCGCGCTTCATCGGTCAAGAGGCCGACGCGCACATACCCTTCGCCGTGCTCGCCGAACCCGATGCCTGGGGCGACGGCGACATGCGCCCGCTCAAGCAGCATGTCGGCAAACTCAGCGGATGATATGCCTTTTGGCAGCGGAAGCCAGGCGAAAAACGACCCATATGGCGCCGGCGCTTCCCAACCGATCTCGCAGAGCGCAGCGATGAACGCATTGCGGCGCGCCTCATACAATGCGACCAACTCCGTGACACAATCTTGCGGACCAAGGAGCGCCGCGGCGGCCGCTTCTTGGATGGCGCCGAACAAGCTGACATACAAATGATCCTGCAAAAGCTCAAGCGCCCGAATGATCCGCTCGTTGCCGACGGCAAACGCCACACGCCAGCCGGCCATATTGTATGTTTTCGAAAACGTATAAATTTCGACGCCGACGTCTTTCGCCCCATCGGCTTCCAGGAAGCTGACCGGTTTCCGGCCGTCAAAGCCGATCGCCCCATAAGCGAAATCGTGCACGACGGCAATGCCGTGCTTGGCGGCAAACGCCACCGTCTCCGCGAAAAATTCCTTTGTCGCCGTCGCACCGGTCGGATTGTTCGGATAGTTTAAAAACATGAGCTTCGCTCGGTCGGCGACCGACTCCGGAATGGCTTCGTAATCCGGTAAGAATCCGTTTTCCGAAGAAAGCGGCATCATCTCCATCCGCGCGCGGGCAAGCGCGATCCCCGACCAATAGTCCGGATAGCCCGGGTCCGGGACAAGCACCACATCGCCCGGGTTGACGAGGCAAAGCGGCAGCTCGACAAGCCCGGCCTTGCCGCCGAACAAGATGGCGACCTCGCGGGCCGGGTCGATCGTCACCCCGTACTCGCGCGCGTAAAACGCCGCTACGGCTTCTTTCAAAAACGAGTAGCCTTGAAACGGCGAATATTTATGGTATTTTGGGTTCGCGGCTGCCTTCTGCATCGCTTCGACAATGTGCGCCGGCGTCGGCTGATCCGGATTGCCCTGCCCTAAGTTGATCACATCATAACCCGCCTTGATCTTCGCACCGACTTTCGCCACGAGCGAGGCGAAAAACTGCTTCGGCAGCTGTTCAAGCAGTTCGGAAAAGGGAAATTCGATCGTCATCGTCCACACCTTCTCAAAAATTCTTGAAATTCTAGTGCAACATCATATATCGTTAAAAGCAAAATGTAAAGAAAAATTTTTTTCCGAGGTGAACGCTCATGACGATCCGCATCGCCTGCCTGCAGCTTGACATTGCATTTGGCGATCCAGCAAAAAACGAACAGCAAGCCGAACAGGCCGTGGAATCCGCTGCCAAAGACGGCGCTGACATCATCGTGCTGCCAGAGTTATGGACGACCGGCTACGATTTGACGCGCCTGGATGAAATTGCCGACGAAGGCGCCGAACGGGCGAAGGCGCTCGCTTCCCGATTGGCGCAAACGTACGGCGTCCATTTCGTCGCTGGTTCGGTCGCCAAAAAAACAGCCGCCGGCGTGACAAACACGATGATCGTGGCCGACCGTCATGGCCAAATCGTCGGCGAATACAGCAAGCTTCACCTGTTCCAATTGATGGATGAACATTTGTATTTGCAGCCGGGAAACGAGCCAGGCTTGTTCTCGCTTGACGGGCTGCCGTGCGCTGGGGTCATTTGCTATGACATCCGCTTTCCGGAGTGGATTCGCGCCCATGCTTTGGCTGGGGCGGAAGTGCTGTTTGTCGTCGCCGAATGGCCGCTTCCCCGCCTGCACCATTGGCGGACGCTCTTGATGGCGCGGGCGATTGAAAACCAATGCTACGTCGTCGCCTGCAACCGGGCTGGCCGCGACCCGAACAACGTCTTTGCCGGCCATTCGCTCGTCATCGACCCATGGGGCGAAGTGATCGCCGAGGCGGACGAGAAGCCGGGCATTCTCTCGGCCGACATCGATCCCGCGCTCGTTGCGGACGTCCGCGCGCGCATCCCGGTGTTTGCCGACCGCCGGCCGCACGACTATGAAACGGCAAAAAATTTTTTCAAAACGTATTGACAATCGATTGGCCGACCATGTATCATTCGAATCAAGCAACCAAACAATTGAGAACATCGTGAAAATTCCCGAAACTGAATACAAGAAATCGGTACTCTTATCAAGAGTTGGCTGAGGGAATTGGCCCAATGAAGCCCAGCAACCGACCGTAATGCTATCGTGAGATAGGGCGCACGCCAAAGGCGGCGCCGGAAGCGAACCGCTTCCGCAGGGCACGGTGCTAAGTCCAACAGAAAGACCGATGTCTTTCTGAAAGATAAGAGGCGCGAAGACGATGCATCTTCAAGCCTCTTTCCGTATGCGAAAGAGGCTTTTTCATTTGCCGGAAACGCCGAGTTTTAGCGCGCGTCAGAACCGGCATTTGAAAACGAGCGAAATGAAAAAAGGGGGAACAAGGCAATGACCACTGTTCAAACATCGGTTTACGAACCGCTGACCGAACCGAAGGCGGTATCTCTCGCTGTCCGCCTCGGCTTATTCCGCGACGGGGCGCCTCTTTTGTGCCGCGAGATCGGCGACGGCAACTTGAACTTAGTGTTTCATATCGTCGACCAAGAAACAAAGCAAGGCGTAATCATCAAACAAGCGTTGCCGTACGCCAAAGTGGTCGGCGAAAGCTGGCCGCTTACGTTAAAGCGCGCCGTCATCGAAAGCAACGCGCTGCGCACGTTTGCGAGCTATGTGCCGCAATACGTGCCGAAAGTCTACTATTCTGACGAATCGCTCGCCATTACGGTGATGGAAGACTTATCCCGTTTGCAAATCGCCCGCAAAGGGTTGATCGAAGGAAAAACGTATCCGCTTTTGTCCCAGCATATCGGCGAGTTTGTCGCCAAGACGGCGTTTTATACGTCTGATTTCGGCATGAACCAGCAAGAGAAAAAGAAATTGGCGCAAAGCTTCGTCAATCCGGAACTGTGCAAAATCACGGAAGACCTCGTCTTCACCGACCCGTTTTTTGACCACGAAACGAACAACTTTGAAGACGAATTGCGCCCAGACGTTGAAGCGCTTTGGCGCGATGACCGCTTGCACCTAGAAGCAGCAAAGCTGAAGCGCAAGTTTTTAACCGAAGCCGATGTGCTTCTGCATGGCGATTTGCATACCGGCAGCATTTTCGCAAGCACCGACGAAACGAAAGTAATCGACCCGGAATTCGCCTTTTACGGCCCGATCGGCTTTGACCTTGGGCAGTTTTTCGCCAACTTGCTGTTAAATGCGTTGTCCCGCCCTGACGTTGAGCGCCAACCGCTCTTTGATCACATCGACCGGACCTGGGACGTCTTTGCGTCCATATTCTCGGAGCTTTGGCGCACCAAAAGCATCGAGACGTACGCCGCAACACCGGGCTTGCTTGACGATGTGCTCCGGCATGCGTTCGTCGATGCTGTCGGCTTTGCCGGCTGCGAAGTCATCCGCCGGACGATCGGCCTCGCCCATGTGGCCGACCTTGACGGCATCGAGCAGAAAGAAGCCCGCCTTGCCGCCAAACGACACGCGCTCCGCCTCGGCCGCCGCCTGATTGTCGAGCGCAACGAGCTGACCGGAACGGACGGCTTCCGCCGAGTGTTTGCAGAAACCGAATAGTAACACGGCGACGACCGGCCCAGTGCCGGCCCGGATCAACGGAAAATGTGAAAAGAAAGGAAGACGACGATGGACACCTTTGCCATCCCGCGCTCTGTCGAGTGGCGCGAGACGCATATCACGATTTTAAACCAACAAAAATTGCCATTAGCAACAGAATATATCGACCTGCATACGCTTGAAGACGTGTACGATGCGATCGCCTCGCTGAAAGTGCGCGGAGCGCCGGCGATCGGCATCACCGCCGCTTATGGTCTGGCGCTCGCCGCCTCGCATTATAAAGCGGAAACGGTCCACGAGTTCCATAGCCGCCTAAAGCAAGACCGCGATTATTTGGCAAGCGCCCGCCCGACGGCCGTCAATTTGGTTTGGGCGCTTGACCGGCTCACTGCCGCCGCCAAAGACGCCGCCTCAGTCAACGAAGCGAAAACGGTGCTTATTCACGAGGCGATCCGCATCCAAATCGAGGACGAAGATGTCTGCCGCCGCATCGGCGAACATGCGTTATCGCTTTTTCGCCCAGGCGACCGGGTGATGACGATTTGCAACGCCGGCTCGATCGCCACCGCCCGCTACGGCACGGCGCTCGCCCCGTTTTATTTGGCGAAAGAGAAAGGGATCGAGTTATCCGTGTACGCCCTTGAGACGCGCCCCGTTTTGCAAGGAGCGCGTCTGACCGCCTGGGAGCTGATGCAAGCAGGCGTCGACGTCACGCTTATTACGGACAACATGGCGGCGCAAACGATCAAAGCGAAAGGGATTCGCGCCATTATCGTCGGAGCCGACCGGATCGCACAAAACGGCGATACAGCGAACAAAATCGGCACGTTCGGCCTCGCCTTGCTCGCCAAATCGTTTGGCATTCCGTTTTACGTCGCCGCACCGTTGTCCACCATCGATTTGGCGACAAAGACAGGGGCAGACATCCCGATTGAAGAGCGCCATCCGGATGAAGTGACCCATCTGGCCGGCGTGCGCGTCGCCCCGGAAGGCGTCAACGTGTATAACCCGGCGTTTGACGTGACGCCAAACGAACTGATTACCGCGATCATTACCGAAAAAGGCATCGTCCGCGGCAGCTACAGCGCGGCACTGCCAGCGTTATTTGCAAAGGAGGAGCAGCATGAAACGATTTAAGGCCTTATCGTTCCTTTCTCTTCTTTTCTTTGCCGTGTTCTCCGTCTTGGCCGGCTGCACGAACGAGCAAGACGCCGTGAGCTCTAAGCCGGCCAACGAAACGAAGCAAACGGCCATCCAAGGCGACACCGTCTCATCCAACAGCCAAACCGCATCGAGCAGCGAACAGGCGGCCATCCCGGAGAAGCTGAAAAAACCGGTGAAGATCGCCGCCATTATGCAAATGTCCATCGGCACGTTCTCGTCGCAATACATCGCCGGCGTCAAAGAACAAGTGCAAAAGTTCGGCGGCGAAGTGCAAATTTACAACGCCGACAACGACTTGACGAAAATGGCCTCATACGTAGAAACGGCCATCACGCAAAACGTTGATGCCATTCTGCTTGATCACGGCCGCGCTGATGCGCTCGAAGGCCCGGTGAAAAAAGCGGTTGAAAAAGGCATCCCGGTCGTCGCCTTTGACAACGATTTGAACGTTCCCGGCGTCACCGTCATCGACCAAGACGACTACAGCCTCGCCTGGAAAACGTTAAAAACACTCGCCGAAGATTTAAATGGAGAGGGCAACATCGTCACGATTTGGGTCGGCGGTTTTACTCCAATGGAGCGGCGCCACGTCATTTATGAGGCGTTCAAAAAACGCTATCCGAACATAAAAGAAGTCGCCAAGTTCGGTACGGCGAGCGCCAACACGGCTTTGGACACGCAAACGCAAATGGAGGCCATTTTGAAAAAATATCCGAACAAAGGCGACATTGACGCCGTCTTCGCAACTTGGGACGAGTTCGCCAAAGGAGCGACGCGCGCCATCGAGCAAGCCGGGCGTACGGAAATCAAAGTATACGGCATCGATTTGAGTGACGAAGACTTGCAAATGATCCAAAAACCGAACAGTCCGTGGGTGGCGACAACAGCGACGGATCCGGCGGAAGTCGGCCGCGTTCAGGTGCGGTTCGCCTATCAAAAAATCGCCGGCGAGAAAACGCCGAACATTTACTCGCTCGAGCCGCATTTAGTAAAACGGACCGACTTGCCCGATAAGCAAGTATCGATGAACGAGCTTTCGCAATACATCCCGGGCTGGGGGCAATCGAACGTCGCCATCTCGCCATGGATGAAAACGTTGGAAGCTCAGGTGAACAAAAAATGAACAGGCTGTCAATGCGAGGCATTGAAAAATCGTTTGGCGCGGTGCGCGTGCTTGACGGCGTGGACTTTTCCGTCCGTCCAGGCGAAGTCCACGCCCTTTTGGGCATGAACGGCGCCGGCAAAAGCACGCTCATGAACATTTTGGCCGGCGCCATTCCTCCCGACGCCGGCACGATCACGATCGATGGCGTCAACTGCACCTTTTCGTCGCCGCTTGACGCGAAACGAGCCGGCATCGGCTTCGTCGTCCAAGAGGTCGACACGGCGCTTTTCCCAGGATTGCCCGTTTACGAAAACTTGGCGGCTGATGAGCTCGCTGATGTGAAGAAACAGCCGATCCGCTCGCTGCGCCGGGAAAAAGAACGGGCCGCTGCTCTGCTTCGCCGCGTCGGCCTTGCCATTTCGCCGGCAAAGCTCGTGCGCGACTGCTCGCTCCATGAAAAACAGCTGATCGTGCTCGCCAAAGTGTTGTCATCGAATGCGCGCTACATCATTTTGGACGAACCGACCGCCGCCTTGAGCGAAGCCGAAACGAAGCGGCTGTTTGCCATCATCACGGAACTGAAACAGCAAGGCGTCGGCTTTATTTACATCTCTCATAAACTGAAAGAAGTGCAGGAAATCGCCGACCGGCTGACGATTTTGCGCGACGGCCGCGTCGTCTACCATGGTTCCGCCCGCGGTTTGCCGCTTGAAGACATCGTCCTTCATATGACCGGAACAAGGCGAGCCGCCGCCATGAAACAAACGCGCGCGCATGGAAGCGACATCGCCTTTGCCGTCCGTGGGATCACGATCGAAAAAACCGGCACGACGGTCGATCTTTACGCCCACCGCGGCGAAATCGTCGGCATCGCCGGCTTGGTCGGCGCCGGCAAGACGGAGCTTGCCGAAAGCCTCATCGCCCACCGGAACACATCCGGCGAGTGGGAAATTGATGGCAGACGCTATGTGTTCTCATCGCCTTATGAAGCCATCGACGCCGGCCTTTGCCTCATCCCGGAAGAACGGCGCAAACAAGGGCTGTTCTTGCCCGAGTCAGTGAAAACCAACATCACCGTCCGCCTCCTTTCCCGGCTGTCGCGCTGGCAATGGATCAGCCGGAGGAAGGAAACGGACGCCGCCGACGAACTTGTCCGCTCGCTCGGCATCCATCCGCCGTCGCCTTCGACCGCTGTCCGCCACTTAAGCGGCGGCAACCAGCAGAAAGTCGTCATCGGCAAATGGCTGAACACAAACGCGCGTGTTTTTCTATTCGACGAGCCTACGAAAGGAATCGATGTCCACGCCAAACAAGAGGTGTTTTCCATCATCCGTGCTCTCGCCGATGAAGGAAAAACAGTACTATATTTTTCGAGTGAATTTCATGAGCTTCTTGAGGTGTGCGACACCATCTACATCATGGCTGACGGCCGGCTGCTCACCCGCCTGCCGGCCGCAGAACTAACCTATGAACAGCTTGTGTACTATTGCAGCGGAGGTGAGATCGATGAGCCAGCCGGCCGTTTCCGCGCCGCCGTCGAAAAAAGCGGCGCCGTTCATTCTTGAATTTTTGTATAAACATGGCACACTGCTTGCCATTTTGGCTGTAATCGCCTATTTTGGCCTGACACAAGACCGGTTTTTCACCTATGAAAACTTCAGCGACATTTTGCGTTCCATTTCCATCGTCACCTTGGTGGCCATTGGCATTACATTTTCGCTCATCGTCGACGGCTTCGATTTGTCGGTCGGTTCGACAGTGAGCTTGGCGACGATTGCCAGTGCGGCGGCGCTTGTCTTGCATCGCCAAGAAATTTTCGTCACCTTGCTCGTGCCGCTGTTGCTCGGCGTCGCCGTCGGGCTGCTTAATTCGTTGTTGATCGTCAAATTCAAACTGCCCGATTTGCTCGCCACGTTGGCGACGATGTACGCGATCAACGGCGTGCAGCTTACGTATACAAAAGGATTTTCGATTTATAACGACATGCCGCTGCCTGATGGCGGCACGGCGCCGGGCAAATTTATTCCTTCCTTTTTATTTATCGGCCAAGGGGAGCTGTTTGGCGTGCCGTTTTCGGTCTTGCTTATGCTGTTTGTCGTCATTGCCGCTCATCTGTTTTTAACGTACACGAAACCCGGCCGCCTCTTTTATTTGACCGGGGAAAACCGCGAGGCGGCAAGGCTCTCAGGCATCCCGGTCAACCGCTATCGGACATATGCATACGTCATCAGCGGGTTTTTTGCGGCCTTAGGCGGCATCGTCCTTGCCTCGCGCATCGGCACCGGGCAAGTGTCGGCCGGCGCCTCGCTTTTAATGGACAGCGTCGCCGCCGCCTACATCGGCTTTTCTGTCTTCGGCGCCGGCAAGCCGAACGTCATCGGCACCCTGTTCGGTTCGATTTTGATGGGCGTGTTGTTGAACGGCTTGACGATGATGAACGTCCCGTATTACGCCCAAGACATTATTAAAGGCGCCATTTTAGTCGGCGCCCTCGCGTTGTCGCATTGGCAAAAAAAATAATGTCCCGTTCCCTGCCCCCATGGATTCGCGTCATGGGGGCGGGCGCCATTTTGGGAGGCATACACACCCACCGATCAGCTGAAGCGCGATTGATAGCGCCGCTCCAACTCCAGCAGCTTTGCTTTTACATCGGTCCGGCTTCCGGCGTAGCCGACGAGGGCGCCGTTTTTGCCGACAATGCGATGGCACGGGACGATGATGGCGAGCTCATTCGCCCGGTTCGCCTGGCCGACGGCGCGGACCGCCTTCGGGCGGCCGATTTGCGCAGCGATGTCAGCGTATGTCGCCGTCTCGCCGTATGGGATGCGGCAAAGCGCCGCCCACACTTCTTCTTGGAAGGGCGTCCCTTTCCATTTCAGCGGCAAGTCAAATACTTGGCGTCGACCGTGGAAATACTCATCCAGCTGCCTAAGCGCGCGTTCAAGAAGCGGCGACCAGCTTTTGACAACCGAATGTTCGCCGGCGAACGCGCGCCATTCTTCTGGAAACAGCTCGACTTTGACAATCGCGTCGCCGTCGGAGGCGACGTAAATGTCGCCGAGCAGCTCTGAGCGGTATACTGCATATTCAATCGTCATCGTCGTCCTCTCTTTCCATTCGTTCGATCGGCAACGTGATATGGAACGTCGTGCCGACGCCGACTTCGCTTTCCACTTCAATTTTCCCTTGGTGCTCTTCTATGATTTTATAGCTGACCATCAAGCCGAGGCCGGTGCCGCGTTCTTTCGTCGTATAAAACGGCTCGCCAAGCTTTTTGATTTTATCTTTTGGAATGCCGCATCCTTGGTCGGTGATGGAGATGCGCACATAGCACCCGGCGCGGGTGATGCGCACCGTAATGTCCCCGCCTTTTGGCATCACTTCGATGGCGTTTTTCAAAATATTGATGAACACTTGCTTCAGCTGATTCGGCTCGCAATACACCGGCGGCAGCCCGCGGTCGAAATCGGCAATGATTTGCACGTTATGCATCATCGCCTGGGCGCTGATCAAATCGATCGTATCCTGCATGATTTTGCAAATGTCGTTTTGCTTGTATTGCACCGCCTGCGGTTTGGCCAAAACGAGAAACTCGGTGATGATCGATTCGATCCGCTTCAATTCCGACATAATGACATTAAAATACATCGAATAGTCGCCGTCAATGCTTCCTTGCAACAGCTGAATGAAACCCTTTAGCGCCGTCATCGGATTGCGGATTTCATGGGCGATGCCGGCGGCCAATTCCCCGACGACGTTGAGCGTATCCGACTTGCGCAGCTGCAGCTCCATCTCCTTGCGCTCGGTCACATCGCGCAGCATCATCATCCCGACGCCGGGAATCACTTCCTTTTTCAGTGAAAACTCAATAATTCTCCCTTTTCCCTCGTCGAAAAATTCGACCTCGCCGCTCGCTTCGCCGGTGCGTTGGCATTGTTGAAGCAGCTTGTTGAGCTGGCGGCGCGCCCGCTCCGGAACGAGCTCGACCACCATTCGGCCAAGCAGCGCCTCCTTTTCGACGGAAAAAATGCCGCAGACAACCGGATTGGCGTCGATGATCCGATGCTTGGCATCCCAAAGCAAAATACCATCCATCGCATGATCGAAAATGCTCCGGAACTTTTGCTCGCTTTCGCGCAGCTCGCGCTCGATTTTCCGCCGCTCGCTCACATTGCGGAAAATCGTCAAGTGGTACCCGTCGATCGCTCCTTTTTTCATGGTGAACTCGAGCTGCTTATCCTCACCGTTCGGCATATGAAACGTCAGCTCGTCACGGATTTCCCCTTTGCGCCGGAACTCGCTGAAAATGCGTTTCACCTTTTCGTCCCCATAGTCGACAAAATCAAACAAATTGCGGCGCACAAGCAAATTCAAGGGCAGCTCAAACGTCCGGCTCGCCGCCGGATTGGCGTTCAATATGTAGCCAAAATCGTCCCAAATGAGGATCGCCTCATGCGCTTGTTCGAAAATAGCCCGGAACCGTTCTTCGCTTTTTTGCAACTTGATTTCCATATTTTTTCTTTCTGTCACATCGCGCATAATGGCCATGTAAAACCCGCTATAGACGTTGGAAGTCGCCGTCAGCTCAAACATTTTCACCGTTCCGTCCGGGCGGACAAGCGACAACTCGCCTTTGGCCGTTCCCTTTTCTTTCACTTCCGCGAGCAGCCGAGCGAACTCATTGGCGCATTCGCGGGCGACGAACTGCTGAAACGACAAATTGAGCAGTTTTCCTTTTTCCAAGTTCAAGCTCATCGAAAACGCCGGATTGACATCGATAAACCGCCCAAATTCATCGAAAATGACGATGCCGTCAACGGCGCGGTTGAATACGTCGCGAAACAAAAACTCATGAATGATGCGTTCGCGCTCAAGCGCCTTATGGGCTGAGATGTCGCGCATCATGACAAGGTCAAATTCGTCGAACACATCCTTTTTCATCGAAAATTCCACATGCTTCACTTTGCCGTCCGGCAGTTTGATGAGCAGTTCATCGCTGAACGAACCGAACTTTTGCAGCATCGACTGCTGAAACAGCAAAATATCGGGCGGCACAAGTTCGAGGAACGAAGAAAACGAATGGCCGATCAACGAAAACTTATCCATCTCAAACAGCTTGCACGCCGCTTCGTTCACATCGACAAATTCACCGTTTTTATTTAAAATCACGATCGCATCGAGCGACCGCTCAAAAATGATCGAATAACTGTTCAACCGCTCTTTTAACCGCCGATTTTCCTCTTCAAGCGACCGCACATCCGTCGATGCATTTTGTTCTTCCCGAGGAGAAAGGCTTTGGGCCATATCCATCTCTCCTTGTCTATTCAAACCATTCAACGAAATATATATTCGATGTGGAAAAATTTACTCCTCCCTTGATTTACGAAGATTTTTTAAAATTCTTTTCCACAATGTTCGACAAGTTTTTCAGCTTTTTCATTTGGCTAAACTGCATGATAGTCAACTCTCCCCCCTCGCTTAAAGCCAAATGAAAGCTTCCAATTGCATCTATAAATTATAGACAAAGGAGTTTTGCTGCTATATTATAGACAAAGGGGTTTTGTTGCGATGAACATCGTCTGTGCGACATTGAATGCCAAATATATTCATATGAATTTAGCCATCCGCTATTTAAAAGCATACGCTCAGCCCGAATTTGACGTCAAGCTTGTTGAGTATACGATCAAAGACCCGGTGCTGAACATTGTGACTGATTTGTACCAACGCCGTCCGGATGTCATCGGCTTCAGCTGCTACATTTGGAACATTGAAGAAACGATCAAAGTCGTCAAGCTGTTGAAAAAAGCAGCGCCGAATATTGTCATCGTCGCCGGCGGACCGGAAGTGTCGTACGATGTGCGTGAATGGATGGAGCGGGTGCCGGAGTTTGACTTTATCGTCGTCGGCGAAGGAGAGGAAACGTTTAAACAGCTGCTTTTCGCTTTAGACGGCCATGGAGACGTCCGTGATGTCGCCGGTCTCGCATTTCGCGACGGGGGCCGCATTGTCATCAATCCGCAGCGAAACAAAATCCACCTTGCCGACATGCCGTCGCCGTTTCGCTTCCCGGAAGACATTCCTCATCTTCCAAACCGGGTCGTGTATGTTGAAACGAGCCGCGGCTGCCCGTTCAGCTGCCAATTTTGCCTGTCCTCGATTGAAGTCGGCGTCCGCTACTTTGACCGCGAAAAAATTAAAGACGACTTGCGCTACTTGATGCGGCACGGAGCGCGGACGATCAAGTTCGTCGACCGGACGTTCAACATCAGCCGCAGCTATGCAATGGACATGTTTCGCTTTTTAATTGACGAACATGTACCGGGCACGGTATTTCAGTTTGAAATTACCGCCGACATTATGCGCCCGGAGGTCATCGAGTTTTTAAACAAGGAGGCGCCGCCCGGCCTGTTCCGTTTTGAAATCGGCGTCCAGTCGACGAACGACGAAGTAAACCGGCTCATTATGCGCAAACAAAACTTCGCCAAACTTTCGCGAACGGTGACGATGATTAAAGAAGGCGGGAAAATCGCCCAGCATTTGGATTTGATCGCCGGGCTGCCGGAAGAAGATTACGACTCGTTCCGAAAGACGTTTAACGACGTGTTCGCCCTCCGTCCGGAAGAACTGCAGCTTGGCTTTTTGAAACTGCTGCGCGGCACTGGGTTGCGCCTGCGCGCCGAGGAGTACGGCTATGTGTATATGGACCATGCGCCATACGAAGTGCTCGCCAACAACGTCTTGTCGTTTGATGACGTCATCCGCATCAAGCAAGTGGAAGACGTGCTCGAAAAGTATTGGAACGCCCATCGAATGGACGAAACGATCGAGTACTTGGTGACCGATGTGTTCCCATCGCCGTTTGACTTTTTCCAGCAGTTTGGCACGTATTGGGATGAGCGCGGCTGGGCGCGCATTGGCCACCAGTTGGAAGACTTGTTCCGCCGCCTGCATGAGTTTTTGCGTACGTGTATGCCAGATGCCCTGCCTGTCGCCGAGTCGCTTATGAAATACGACTATTTGCGCAACCAAAAATACAAACCACGCAAGCCGTGGTGGAATGAAAAAACGGAGAAAACGACGCGCACAACCGTTTACCGCGCGCTGCTTGAGCGCCCCGAGGTGCTTGGGGAGGACTTTGCCGCCCTCGGGCTCGGGGAAAAGGAATTGTTTAAACATACGGTCGTGGAAATCGTGCCGGTTGATGTCGGCCGCTATATCGCCGCGAAGCAGCTCTCGTTTGCGCCAACCGTCATCGTCGCCTATTTTGATCCGTCCGGCACCGGCGCAACGCTGTTTTCCGCGCCGCTGTCCGCCTTGTCCGCTTCGGCATCCGCCTAACGGCCAAACGCCGGAGGCACGGCTTTTTTGTGCACCACGTGAAAAAGCAGGGAGCGTTATCCCTGCTTTTTTCGTTTCTTTTCATTTTCTTTCGCCCGTTTTTGTTCCTCCATGATCCAAAGCGGCTCGTGGGCAGCGAAATCGCCCCATTCAAACGCCGTTTCTTCATTCGTTCGAGCGGGCCGCTTCTTATGCTCTTTACCCATCCCCGCCTCCTTGCCGCCCTTTTTTCGAATTGCGGTTCGCGCCGCGGATCATGTCCTCCTCGCCGGCATATTGTGCCGCAAATTCGGTATCCGGCAGGCTTTCGGTCGGCGTTTTATTGTTGTTTTTCGCCGCGTCAAATTTCACTTTTCGTTTCATCGCTTTGCCTCCTCCTGATCGATCGTTTCCCGCTGGTAAGCGACAAGCACAATTTCTTCTCCTGTTTCTTCACGCAGCCGCTGTTCAAGCTGCTGGAGCTGGCGGAGCGTCCCGTCATGGAGACGGGCGACCGGGAACGCTACATTGTTCACCCGCATCCTCCTTCCCACATTTTTTCTTATCGTGTCTCGGCCGCACTGCCTTTATGCATCGCTAGAACGTTACGGCTTGAGCACGACTTTAATACAGCCGTCTTTCTTTTCGTCGAAAATTTCGTATGCGTATTGCGCCTCATCAAGCGGCAGGCGATGGGTAATGATATCGGTCGGATCGAACTTCCCTTCCACGATCCACTCGTATAACGTCGGAATGTAATGAATGACCGGCGCCTGCCCCATTTTCAGCGTAATGTTGCGTGAGAACAAATCGCCGAGCGGAAACTGGTTGTAGCGGGCGCCATATACCCCGACGAGCTGGATCGTTCCGCCTTTGCGCACCGCCTGCGAAGCGATGACGATCGCCCCCATCGCCCCGCCTTGCAGCTTCAGCGCTGAGCCAATAAGCTCAAGCGGCGTCATCTTTCCGTCGAGCCCGACACAATCGATGACGACATCGGCCCCGCCTCCGGTCATTTCTTT
This sequence comes from Geobacillus sp. CAMR5420, assembly GCF_000691465.1. Taxonomy (NCBI): domain Bacteria; kingdom Bacillati; phylum Bacillota; class Bacilli; order Caryophanales; family Anoxybacillaceae; genus Geobacillus; species Geobacillus sp. CAMR5420. The sequence continues at coordinate 40,810 of NZ_JHUS01000024.1, read as the reverse complement.
AATATATTCTCCGACATTCTCGTATTCAGTGAAATTTAACGTTTCGACTTTGTTCGTCTTTTTCGCATGTTCGATCCGATAATCGATGTAATCAACGGCGATGACGCGTTTCGCCCCTTTCATCCAGGCAAACTTTTGCGTCAGCAGCCCAACTGGGCCGCAGCCGAGCACGACAACAGTGTCGCCATCTTTTACCCCCGCCTCATCAACGCCCCAAAACGCGGTCGGGATGATGTCCGACAAAAACAGCAATTTTTCATCTTCCAACTCACAGTTTTCCGGGACGACAAACGGAGTGAAGTTGGCAAACGGAACGCGCAAATATTCAGCCTGCCCGCCCGGGTAGCCGCCAAACGTCTCGGAATAGCCGAAATACCCCCCCGATTCGCCGTTTGGGTTCGACGCATCGCATTGGCTTTCGAGCCCGTGCTGGCAATACCAGCATTGCCCGCAGGCGATCGTAAACGGCACGATGACCCGGTCGCCTTTTTTCACTTTCGTCACCGCCGGGCCGACTTCCTCGACAATGCCCATCGGTTCATGGCCGATAATGAAATCTTCCGGCATGTTCGGAATCATCCCATGCACTAAATGGAGATCGGAGCCGCAAATCGCGGTGCTGGTAATTTTGACAATAATGTCATCGTCTTTTAAAATTTTCGGATCAGGCATTTGTTTGACAGCTACATCTTTGATGCCTTGATACGTAACGGCTTTCATGCTACTCCTCCTTCATCGGTTTCTGGGCGAATGAGCCAAAAAGCAGCAGCGCCGCCAAGCAGCGCCATGACGCTAAGAAGCAACAGGAGCGGCGCCGTGCCATGTTTCATCAGCCACGCCGCCAGCAGCGGACCAGCGGCAACGCCGATAAAGCGAAGCGAACTGTAAAATGATGTCACCGTTCCGCGCTCTTTTTCCTCAATCCCTTCGGTGATCAGTGCATCCAAACATGGCAACGCCGCGCCAATGCCGATTCCAGCTGCCGAAAACAGCGCCATCAAAAACGAGAGGGACCGATAAAGCGGAACGATGGCTAACGCGAGGGCGGATAGCGCGCTGCCGGCGATAATGCCCCATTTCATCCGCCATTTATGGTCGCCAATTACTTTCCCGGCCGCAAACGAGGCAAGACAGAGGGCGCCAAGCGGGATGGCGAGCACCCACCCTTTCATCATTCCATCAATGCGATAAACGTCCTCAAGGCGGCTCGAAAGAAAAAATAAAAAGGCAAACAACACGAGCATCAACAAGCCGCCGATGGCAAACACGCCAACGAGCCATCGCCCTTCGCGGCGGAAGATCGCCCCCACCATTGCCACAAACGCTCGAAACGGCAGCGGCCGTTCACGACGTGTCGGCGCCCGGACAAACGATGCCATCATTACCACCGATACAAGGCAAAAGACAGGGAACGAAAAGAACGGCAAAAACCAAACCAATCCAGCCAGCAGCGCTCCGAGAATCGGGCTTAGCACTTTGCCAAACGTATTCGCCGTTTCAATCGTCCCTAAACAGCTGCTCGCCTCGTCGTCGTTCGGAAACAAATCGCCGACAAGCGGGAGCACGATCGGAAATGCCCCGGCCGCTCCAAGCCCTTGCAGCATGCGCCCAGCAATTATCCATACGTACGGATCATCCATCCGCCAAGCGGTCCACCCTGCCAGCATCCCGCCAGTCGCCGCCAAAAACAGACTCGGGACGATGACCTTCTTCCTTCCGATGCGGTCGCTTATATACCCGGCAACCGGAATGAACAAAATCGCCACGATTGAATACATCGTAATCACTAAACTTGACTGCACCGGCGTAATGCCAAGCTGTTTTCCCATGACCGGCAGTACGGGGATCAGCATCGAATTTCCAAGCGTCATCACAAGGGGAATCGAAGCGAGCGCGGCCACCGTCCACCCCCGCCCGACCTGCCTCCCTGTCTGTTTCGGCAGCTGCATCGTCCACTCCATCGTTCCATTCCTTCCTTATGTACTGGTATTCACCATACCTTTATCATCTCCGTTTTCTCGGCATACATGCGAAAGGAAGATGCGCAACAAATGGATGCTCCCCTCAAAATAAAGATGCAGGGCATCCCGTTTTTTCAGATGCCCTGCAGATGACGCCCTTTTTTTGCGTCCGGTATCATTATTTTCCTCCAGTAAACGAAATGCCTTTGATGAAATAACGGTTGAAAAACGCATAAATGACCAACACTGGCAGCGTAAACACCATCGATGCAGCCATAATGTAGTTCCAGTAGCTGATGTATTGCCCTTTGAAGCTGTTAAGCCCGAGCGGCAGCGTAAACAATTGCGGATCGGACAAAGCGGGCGCATAAAATCGTTCCATGAACCCATGAAGACGAAAATGGCTTGCGCCGCCAACGCCGGGCGGGCGAGCGGCAGCACAATCCGGAAAAAAATCCCGAGCCGGCCAAGCCCATCGAGTTCCGCGGCCTCTTCAAGCTCTTTCGGAAAGTTGATAAAAAACTGCCGCATCATGAAAATAAAGGTGGCGTTAATCATCGTCGACACAATCTAACGTTTTAAACGCATATTGGTAAATGAGAAGAACAACGGCTAATGTGGAGTTGTTCGGCCGCCAGAACCAGCCGAGAAAATGTACGATTGGTCAAACAATTGGAAAGTGCCGATTAATCCCATGACTACTACAAACGACGTGACCGGCCGCAAATATGGGACGGTAACGTGCCAAAATTTTTGCCAAGCGTTGGCCCCGTCCAGTTCTGCCGCTTCATACAACGAATCCGGAATATCTTGCAAGGTGGCCAAATTTTTCTCCGTTAATTCGCAAATCCCACTTGCTTAAAAAACGAGTATCCTTGCGTATATAAGCCAAACCCGTACGGATGGTCGGAACATTTCCCTCCTGGTCCGTTAATAAAAATAAATCGTTTTCCTTAATTACACGATAATCCATGTCGCTTCCCCCTGTTGATTTTTCCTATAACATGCACAATGACGTTGACTGCCGTTTCGTTATCCCGAAACGTTTCGGGACCAAAACAAAGGAACCTCTATAAGAAAACGTTTTAATTAACGAACATATTTTCTTATTTATCCCAAAACGTTTTCAATTCTGCCGAAAAAATATATCGCTTCTTTAAAAGCCACAAAACAAAATGGCAACTATCGTGTTCCCTTGACTGTCGATTCACGTATTTTTAACTCTGTCTGCAAAATTTTTATGTGCGAATCCGCCTTACCTTCCAACATGTCAATGAGCAGTTTGGCGGCTTCATACCCCATAGCGAACTTGTCCTGAGCGATGGTCGACAATGAAGGCGACGAATATGAGGCTAAAGTAATATCATCGTAACCGATCACCGCAACATCATCCGGCACCTGTTTCCCAAGACGTTTTGCCGCCTTAATGACGCCTAACGCCATTAAATCGCTGGCGCAAAAAAACGCCGTAATTTCCGGGTATTGCTGAAGCAGCCGCAACGCTTCCTTCTCGGCAACTTCTTCGCGAAACGCCCCGTTGGCAATCCAGTATTCACGCACCGGCAGCCCGGCTTCAATGAGCGCTTCCTTGAATCCTTTCAACCGCTGTTCGCTGACGAATGCGTATTCATATCCGTTAATCATGGCACTTCGTTTATGCCCAAGCTCGATTAAATGGCGAACTGCTTTTTTGGCACCAAGTACGTTGTCCGTCGTTACGTAGCCGACTGTTTTCGACTCGATCGGAATATCAATGAGAACGCAAGGAATGTCGCTTTCTACGACTTCATGCAAATACGGGTCATCGGTGCGAATGCCTTGCAAAATCGCTCCATCGACGCGCCGCTCCCGGCAAAGCTGTGTATACGTTTTTTCCCGCTGTTTTGTTGATGTCGTACTGAACAGCACCATGTCATAGTCGACTTCGCTTACATACTCATTGACGCCGGCCAGCACTTCAAATGTAAAATTGTCCTTCGCGCTTTTTCTTGTTAACCCAGAAACGAGCAGACCGATTGTTTTCGATTTATTCATGACAAGTCCGCGCGCGAGCGTATTCGGGCTATAGTTCAGTTGCTTGGCGATATCGATGATTTTTTGTCTTGTTTTTTCATTAACATCGGAATAGCCGTTCAGCGCGCGCGAAACGTAGTAATCGAAACCCCTGCCGCTTTAGCAATGTCTTTAATCGTTGTCACTGCAATTCCTCCAAAACGTTTCGGATCGTTTTGCTGATTCCATTATAATCGAAAATCGAAAACGTTTGCAATCTTTTTTCCAGCAACATTGTCTGCCTTTAATTCCCACCTATACACCATCGGCGGCCGGCCAATACTAATCATGCCACACCCAAAACAAGGCAAACAAAGGAGGGAAACCAATGGCACGTTCCAGCAACAAACTGCTTGTTCCAGGCATTGAACAGGCATTGGAACAAATTAAATATGAAATCGCCCAAGAGTTTGGCGTACAGCTCGGGGCCAACACCGTTTCGCGCGCCAACGGCTCTGTCGGCGGGGAAATTACGAAGCGGCTTGTCGCTCAGGCGCAAAGCGAGCTGGCAGGCCGGAGAACGGAATAAAGCCGAGGAGCGGAATCACTCGGCTTCTTTTGTTTTGGAATTTACTTTCAGCTGGCGGCCGTGCTTCGCATCGTTTCGTCCGTCAGCCTTTCTGTTTTGGGAGCGTGCTTTTTCCTTCTGGCTTTGGCGCTCCACTTTTTTCTTTACATAATGACCGCCCGGCCGCGAAGGACGGGCGTTTCCGCTTTTTTTCGGGGGCTGCTCCCCGTTTGCTGGATGGTTTTTCAGCTCTTGATACGGCTGTTTTTCCTTTCCTTTCTGTTTCGGCTGCGGTTTTTCGTCTTTCTCTTGTTTGCGCGGCGATAATTGCGGTTTCGGCTGTTTGGGCGCCGACATTTGATTGTTTTTCTTTTCGCTTTGGCCTTTCTCTTTCTTCTTCAGCTTGGCGGGCACTGGCGAAGCTGGTGTCGCCTTTTTCTCGATTTGCAGCAGCTTCCCGGTCGTCATTCCTTTTTTGGCTGCTTGATTGCGCACTTCCATCGTGCTTTTGGCCGTGGTGACGACAATATGGTCGTCCGCTACTGACTGTTGAATTTTGGCGAGTTCAGCGGACAGCTTCTGCGCTGAGGAAGAGTCATGCTCTTTTTCCACCGCTGTAATGAGTACTTCCCCACCCTTGTTTAAATACCCTTTCTGTTCGCTTAACGCAATAATTTGTTTCGCTACATCGGAAAAATTCCGTTCTTTCCATGGAGGCAGCGACGCCATCACTTTTTTGCCTTCTTCGTTGTATGCCTTTAACGTTAACACACGCAACTCGCCATCTACCCCAGCTTCAATGCTTGGGTTAATGTCAATCGACATATAAGCATAGACGGAATCGGAAGGCCATTGAAGCCAAGTCACGACAAGCAGCACAGCGGCCGCCACCACGCTTACCGCCGCATATCGAAACGAACGACGGCGAAACGGAAAGGGTTTTTTCACCACCCTCGCTTCAATCTCCTCGCCGATTTCGTACTCTCCTTCCTTTTTCACTTGGAGAAATTCCCCTTCCGGCGTCAATACAGTGACGAACTCTTCATCCAACTCCAGCACAATTCCCTTTTTCACGATGAAAGCACCCCTTTTATATAGTCCTTCAAGTAAATGTAATCGCCTGCCAAAATGACCGCGACCGCAATAATGTATTTTCTGTTTCTCTCAATCGTCTTGCGGCTGACCGACGCCATCGTTTCCAGCTGTTTGATCGGCAGTTGCTTTTTTCGAAACAAAATACCAAGCCATTCGTCATTCGCAACAAGCAGTTCAGCCACACGAATAGCGTTGAGGCGGGCGTCTTTATGTTTTGGCGATTGTTCGACTAAATCGTGAAAATGAATGCCGAATTGTTTCAGCACTTGCTGGTAATGGAGAATTTCTTCCCGACGCTGTTCCTGTTCGATTTGCCTATAAAACTCCTCAACCGATAATTTCGCATCTACGTACGTTTGCGCCGCCTGCTCGCCGTTTTCTTCATCTTCGACATGCCATATGGCCTCTCGCGTTCTCACCTCTTTTCGAATGTAATCGATGAGGCGCCGCTTAATGAGCAGCTCCGCAAACGACAGAAAGGAACCTCCTTTGTGCAACGCATATTTTTCAATCGCTTCGTTAAAAGCGATCAGCCCGATGCTCGCCTCATCATCTTCCTCGCGGATGAACCTCTTGCATACACTTGAGACTGTTTTGACGATAAACGGCTTATATTGCCGGATAAGCTCATTGCGCAACGCTTCATTTCCCCGCTGAATTTCCACAACCGTCCGTTCAAGCGTTCTCTCTCTTCTTTTCAATAATGTCCCAAACACCCTTTTCACCCCGCTCATACAAAACCGGACTGACGCTCGTTCTTTATACTATTCGCACATCGCAATCCAAATATGACCATCGTTCAAAGGGGATTTTTTTAGCTGTGCAAGTGAACACAGGTCCCCAAAAGAGCCCAACGCCGCCGCGCCGAGCACACGCCTTCCATCGGCAAAAAATCAGGTGTTTTTCCCATCTAATGAAAAAGGGGAAACGCGGTGTTGCCGAAAAGTTTGACGAAATGGAAAAAGGGGCTGTTTCCCCATTGGGACAGCCCCCTTTTCATTATGTGGCCGCTCATCCAGCCTTTTCTTCCGTCCGTGCCATTTCATTCAGCTCACTATGCTTGCGGCCGTAGATAAAGTAAATCACTAGACCGATCAGCAGCCACGAGACAAAACCGATCCATGTCATCGCCGGAAGCTGAAGAACGAGGTAGCCGCAGAATAAGACAGCCAAAATCGGGACGACCGGGACAAACGGAACGCGGAATGCCCGCTTTAAGTCCGGCTGCGTTTTACGCAACACCAACACGCCGATCGAGACGGTGATAAAGGCAAAGAGTGTGCCAATGTTCGTCAGTTCCGCCAATTTGTTGAGCGGGATGATGCCGGCGAATACCGCTACAGCCGCTCCCGTCAGCCACGTATTGACATACGGCACTTGGCGCGTCGGGCTGATGCGAGCAAACACTTTCGGCAGCAAACCGTCGCGGCTGATGGCGTAGAAGAGACGCGTCTGCCCATACATCATCACAAGGAGCACGGTCGTAATGCCGGCGATCGCCCCGAGCGAAATAAAGCCCGCCACCCAGTCTTGGTGGATATAGTTTAACGCAAACGCCACTGGGTTTTTCACGTTGAGCTGCTCGTACGGAACGATGCCTGTCAATACGAGTGAAACCGCAATATACAACAATGTGCACACAAGCAACGAGACGATGATGCCAATCGGCATATCACGCTGCGGATTGCGCACTTCTTCCGCCGCCGTCGACACCGCATCAAAGCCGATGTAAGCGAAAAACACCGTCGCCGCGCCGGTCGCCACGCCAGAGAAGCCATACGGCATAAACGGCGTCCAGTTTTCCGGTTTGACGTACCAAACACCGACCGCCAAAAAGAGCAGCACAACCGCCACTTTAATGGCAACGATCACCGCATTAAAACGAGCCGATTTTTTCGCACCTAAATTCAACAAAAACGTAATGAACAGAACGATGATAATCGCTGGCAAATCGATGAACGTTCCTTTCGCCGGATCATACGCACTCGTTAGCGCCTTCGGCAGCTCGATGCCAAAACCGGCAAGCAGTCCTTGGAAATAGCCGGACCAACCGACAGCGACCGCCGACGAAGCAACCCCGTATTCCAAAATCAAATCCCATCCCAAAATCCAAGCGATGAGCTCACCAAACGTGGCATAGCTGTAAGTGTAAGCGCTCCCCGACACCGGTACGGTCGAAGCAAACTCAGCGTAACAAAGCGCCGCAAACACGCAAGCCAAGGCAGATAAAATAAACGAGAGAACGAGCGCCGGACCGGCATGCTCTGCCGCAGCCACCCCGGTCAGGACGAAAATGCCCGTCCCGATAATGGCACCGATGCCGAGCATCGTTAAGTCGAATGCCCCTAACTCTTTCCGCAGCGAGGCTCCTTTCGCCCCCGACTCCTTAAGCAACGATTGAATCGGTTTTTTACGAAACAAATTCATAGATGTCTCCCCTTGTCGTTTTTTGTAGAAAATTGTTGAATTTTATTGTCGAATACAGTTGTCATTCTACATGATCCTTGTTTTTTTGTAAAGTGCGAAAATAAGAAAAACAGCAAAAAATTTTTTCCGTTTTGTGCGGCAAAGCAAAAAATAGTTTTTTAAAATAACAAAAAATATTAATTTACAATTTTTTCAGATAAATATATAATGAATATGTGACAAATTTGTGACAGAAAGGAGGATGGTTCTTCCGATCATCGTCATGCATCGATATCTCATTTTGAAAACGCTTGAATTCAAATCAAGGAGGGATTTTCATGGCCGTCAAAAAGCAGTCGTTTTCCGATCCGGTCGGCGCTAATTACGAAGCGATCGCCCAGTCAGCTTCATTTCGCGCCCTCATCCAAGCGAAGAAACGCTTTATCGTTCCGGCGACCGTCTTTTTCTTCGTTTTTTACTTCACCCTTCCGGTATTAACGTCGTACTCGAAAGCACTCAATGCGCCGGCGATCGGGCCGGTCAGCTGGGCTTGGCTGTTTGCCTTTGCGCAATTTATCATGACATGGGCCTTATGCATCCTTTATTCGAAACGCGCAGCACAATTTGATGCCATCGTCGAGCAAGTGAAGCAAGAAGCGAAGGAAGGAGGAAACGCCTAATGCACGGGTTGGCCTTTTTCCTCTTTCTCATCATCGTTGCCTTGACGCTCGTCATTACGTACTACGCCTCCAAGCGCACGAAAACAACGAGCGAATTTTACACCGCGGACAGCAGCCTCACCGGCTGGCAAAACGGGCTCGCCATCGCAGGCGATTATATGTCCGCCGCATCCTTCTTAGGAATCGCTGGCATGATCGCGCTGACGGGATTTGACGGCTTCTTTTACAGCATCGGCTTCCTTGTCGCTTATCTTGTCGTCTTGTATATCGTCGCCGAACCGCTTCGCAACCTCGGCAAATACACGATGGCCGATATGATCGCCGCCCGTTTTGACGATAAGAAAGTGCGCGGCGTCGCGGCGTTAAATACGATCGCCATCTCGATTTTCTATATGATCGCCCAGCTTGTCGGCGCCGGCGGCCTCATCAAGCTTCTGTTAGGCTTAGACTACGTTTATTCTGTCTTGATCGTCGGCGTTTTAATGACCGTGTATGTCGTATTTGGCGGCATGACGGCCACGAGCTGGGTGCAAATCGTCAAAGCCGTCTTGCTGATGGTCGGTACGTTTATCATTTCCATCATCGTCTTTGCTAAATTCGATTTCAGCATCGCCAAAATGTTCCATGAAGTCAAAACCGCGACACCGCTTGGCGAAGCGTTTTTAAACCCGGGCAACAAGTTTAAGGATCCACTCGATACGATTTCACTCAACTTGGCGCTCGTGTTGGGGACGGCCGGGCTGCCGCACATTTTGATCCGCTTCTTTACGGTCAAAGACGCGCCGACCGCGCGCAAATCGGTCGTGTATGCGACATGGATCATTGGGCTTTTCTACGTCATGACGATCTTTTTAGGCTTTGGCGCCGCCGCGTTTGTCGGCTATGACAAAATCGTCGCCGCCAACCCGGCCGGCAATATGGCCGCCCCGCTGTTGGCGGAAGCGCTTGGCGGAGATTTCTTGTTCGCTTTCGTCTCTGCCGTCGCCTTTGCGACGATTTTGGCCGTTGTCGCCGGACTTGTGTTGTCAGCCGCCTCGGCGTTTGCCCATGACTTTTACAGCCATATTTTGCGGCGCGGCCAGGCGACGGAAAAAGAACAAATGCTCGCCGCCCGCTGGGCGTCTGTCGGCGTTTCCGTATTATCGATTTTGTTGGCGCTGGTCGCGCAAAAAATGAACGTCGCGTTCCTTGTATCACTGGCATTTGCGGTCGCCGCAAGCGCCAACTTGCCGACGATCGTCTTTACGATTTTCTGGCGCCGCTTTAACACCACCGGAGCGATTACAGGCATGTTGGTGGGGCTCATCAGCGCTTTAGTGCTCGTCTTCTTCAGCCCGAACGTCTGGTCGCCGCAGCCGGGTGCTGCCATTTTCGTCGGCGAACCGCTCTTTAAGCTCGCCAACCCGGGCATCATCTCGATTCCGCTCGGCTTTGTCGGCGCCATCGTCGGCACGCTCGTCTCGTCGAAAAAAGCGGATGAAAAGAAATATACGGAAATTGTCGTCAAGGCGAATACTGGGATCGGACGCGTGTAACACAACGAAGAAGGGGCTGATCCAAAACGCGAATGCGTTTTGGGTCAGCCCCAAATTGGCGTTACAACAGTTTGTATAGGTAATATTCATTGACAAATTCTCCGCCCACTCTTAATGATTGAACCCTCTCGCCTTCTAATACGAATCCCATCTTCCTATATAAGTTGAACGCCTTATCGTTCCCTTTCATGACCGTAAGTCCTAATCTCGAAATTCCAACTTCCTTTGCCCACTCAAACGCTTTGTTGAATAGTTTAGTGGCAATGCCCTGTCCTTGATAGTCTTCAAGAACTCCCAAAACAACATTGGCAGAATGTCGATTTCGTTTTACATCGCCTCCTATGACAGCAAGGAACCCGACAAGCTTGTTTTCAGTTTCAGCAACAAAGATCATTTTATTCGGTTCAAACAACATTCTTTCAATCGATTTACTTTGTTGTTCAACCGTTGTTTGCCGTTCGCCAGGCTCAAATAACATAAAACCAGATTCATCAATTTTTTTGCACAACTCCAAGAAATTTTCCGCATCGCGAACTTCAATCGGTCTTATCATCATTTTTTCTTTCTCCCTTTTATCATCCTTTATGCCGTCGCCGTACGATGAAACACCTTCGCAAACTGCGTATACCGCTCCACTTGGCGGCGGTCGACGTCATAGCCGATGCCCGGGGCGTTCGGCACGCGGATCAAGCCGCCTTGCACCTCGACTTCCGGCGTGATAATATCCCGCTCCCAATAATGGGACGACGCAGCGGTGTCGCCGGGAAGCGCGAAGTTTTCCAACGTCGTGATCGCGATATTGTGGGCGCGCCCGACCCCTGCTTCCAGCATCCCCCCGCACCACACCGGCACGCTGCGCTCAGCACAAAGATCGTGGATGCGCTTCGCCTCCCAAAGCCCACCGACGCGCCCGATTTTGATGTTGATGATGCGGCAGCTGCCAAGGTCAAGCGCCTTGCGCGCATCGTCATAGGAACGAATGCTTTCATCAAGGCAAATCGGCGTCTGAAGAAGCGGCTGCAGCCGGGCGTGATCGACAAGATCGTCAGCGGCGAGCGGCTGTTCGATCATCATCAGCCCAAACTCATCGAGCGCCTGAAGCCGCTTGGCGTCAGCGAGCGTATACGCCGAATTGGCATCCGCCATGAGCGGCACGTCGGGAAACGCGCGCCGCACGTCGCGAATGACATCAACATCCCATCCCGGTTTGATCTTCACTTTGATCCGCCGGTACCCTTGCGCCACATACCGCTCAATCACCTGGAGCAGATCGGCAACCGTCGGCTGGATGCCGATGCTGACGCCGACTTCAATTTCCTTTTTCGTTCCCCCGAGAGCTTGACAAAGCGGGACGCCGAGCCGCTTGGCATACAAATCCCATACCGCTCCCTCAAGCGCCGCTTTCGCCATGTTGTTTTGGCGGATGGCGGCAAAGCGCTCTGGCAATTCCGCTGGATGCCTAAGCGGCTTCGAAAACAAGAGCGGCACGAGAAACTCTTCAAGCATATGCCAGTTCGTTTTCACCGTTTCCTCGCTGTACCACGGGGCGGAAAACGCAACCGATTCGCCCCAGCCGGAAACGCCATCGCAGTCGACCGCCTCCACTAAAATCAACTCTTTCGTTTGAAACGTGCCGAAGCTCGTTGTAAACGGCGCCTTCAACTCCATTTGCAAATGGCGCAATATGACGTACTCGATGTTGATCGCCATTCCTCTTCCCCTTTCTGCGGCAGTCATTCGTTTCTCCTCACCCATATGTAGTGCATCGCCGGCTCCCCGGAACGGCGCCAAGCGCCGGCGGCAATCCAGCCTTCCGTGAGCAACCGCTGAAACAGAGCGCGCGTCGCCAGCCGCCACTCAAGCGCCAGCGCGAGATCCCGCTCTTTCAGCTGCGGAAAGTCAAGCGGAACCGCAGCCAACAACAACGGCGCCGCTGTTTCATCGATGTCTCTCAGCACGGGCCGCAACAGACCGTCAGCCCTTTGACCTGCCTCGAGCACCGTCAGACTTCTGGCCTTGAGAAGATCAGCTTTAGCCAAGCTCCGCTCCCCGGTCGGACGCTCATCAAGCCGCCATTCGACAATGAAGCGGTCGGACGGCAGTTGACCGTTCAACGCGTCATTCATTTCGCCGTAGCAGTTTTCCACATACTCGACGCCAAGGGCCCCAAGCTTCGCCAAGTTCAAATAGCCGTTTCGACTTTGCAACGGGTCATACGTCCAGCGGATGACTCGATAACCGCGCCGCCGCGCTTCTTCCGCCTGTTTCATTTTCAAGCGATAGCCGAGGCCACGATCACGAAACGATTCAGCAATCCCCATCATATGGGAACAAAGATACAATTCCCCATTTCGAAACCCAGGAAAGCTGTAGACAAAGCCGACAAGCTTCCCGTCCGCATACGCCCCGATGATAATGCCCCCGTTTTTCGCCACCGTCAGCGTTTGATGGAGCGGAACCGGCGCCGTTTTCCAAATCTCCTCCTCAAGCCTGGCCATCTCTTTCAACTGTTCGATCGTCTCAATGATTTGCAGCGACAGAGGCACGCTCGTTCTCCCCCTGCGGCGCAAACGTCGCAAACGTGTTCATCACAACCCGCGCCAAAATTTCCACGCCGGAAAGCAAATCATCGCGCCGGAACGTCATGTTCGGGTGATGGAGCCCTGGACGCAAGTCGCAGCCCAATCCGAGCATCGTTGTTTTCAGCTCCGGTTTTTTAAAGGAATAAAAATGGAAATCCTCTCCTCCCGACGTCACGACCGGCGGAACGCATTTTTCCGTCCCCAAAGTCGTGATAATCGCCTCCTCCATCAGCCGCACAGCATCTGGATCAGGATCAGCGGCGACGATGCGCGTCCGCTCAACAAGCTCAATATCAGCTCCGTAAATCGCAGCGACCCCATTGATCACATGGCGCAGCCCCTCGACGAGCCGCTCCATCGCCTCGTTCGTTTGCGCCCGCAAATCAAGGGCAAATTCCGCGTAGTCCGGGATCGTGTTCGCATCTTTTTCACCGGCGTGAAACTTCGTCATTTTGATCGACGCTGGCACTTGTGGGTCGATATGAATTTTGCCGAGCTCCTGCACGATGGCGCTGCCGACTTCAATGACGTTGACGCCTAAATGCGGCCGCGCGGCATGCGCCGCCACGCCGCGAATCCGCCCCTCGATGCATTGCGCCGCTCCGTGAATGATCGCTGGAGACGCATAACCGCCTTTTACCTCTTGAATTGGGCGCAAATGAACGCCGTACAAAAACGTTAGGCCATCAGCCGCTCCTTTTTCGATCATCTTCAGCGCCCCCGTGCCTTTTTCCTCAGCCGGCTGGAACAAAAACCGCAGCGTCCCCGGCGGCTCATAGCCGATGCGGCGAAGCAATTTCGCCACGCCAAGCACAATCGTCATGTGAGCGTCGTGCCCGCACGCGTGGTTCGGCTGCCAAACGCCGTCAACTTCTTGCCAAAGAGCGTCCATATCGCTGCGCACTCCGACCATCAACGGCCCTGTGCCAATTTCCGCCACCACGCCCGGACAATCGGCAAACGTCCGCGCCCGATACCCTTCGCGCTCCAACTCTCGGCGAAGAAATTCGGTTGTTTGCCACTCTTCCCAACTGATTTCTGGATGACGATGAAGGTGATCGAAAATCTCCCATAGCTCCGCCTTCATCTGCTGAACAATTTCTTTCATCCCGCTCTCCCCCGCTGTTTAAAATCAATAGAAAAAACATGGTTATATTCATTATAATATTCAAGCAAACAAATACAACGATAGGCAAATGATTGGAAAAAACAACTACACGCAGTTAAGGGCGGCGCTTGACCAGTTGGTTGACGACCTCAGAAAAAATGAGCCCCATCGCAATCGCCCCAGAAATCATGAACGCTTTTGCCGCTAGTGAAATGGCCGCATTGTAATCGTTCATGACAACATGGCGCATCGCCTCAAACGCTGTTCCGCCCGGCACAAGGGGAATAATGCCAGAGACGATAAAAATCGTCGCCGGCGTTCGATAGCGGCGGGCGAACCCGTTGCTTACAAAAGCGACGAAAAACGCCGCTGCAAACGTGGCGGCGACACCGTCCACCCCCGACCGGGCGGCGGCCATATACATCGCCCAGCCGCTCATGCCGACAAATCCGCTGTGCGGCAGCAATCGTTTCGGAATATTGAAAATGACGCCAAACAGCGATGACGCCACAAAGCTAAGCAACAGCTGCACAATCATCATCGGTACTCCCTGCTAACGAATCGATAAAATAAAGGCAATGCCGGTGCCGATCGCAAACGCGGTTAAAAACGCCTCAGCACCGCGCGACAAACCGGCGATCAAATGGCCGGCCATTAAATCGCGCACCGCATTGGTAATCGCCAGCCCCGGCACGAGCGGCATCACCGAGCCAATCATCATGTTTCCTACGTCCCTGACAAATCCGGCACTTTCCATCAACAGCACGATCCCACCGGCGACAAAAGCGGCAAAAAATTCAGCGAAGAATCGGATTTTCACGAACCGATGCATCATTTCAAAACACCAAAACACCATTCCACCAGAAAGAAGGGAAGGGAGAAAATGATTCATGCCGCCTAACAGCGAGGCAAAACAAGCGCTCGCCGCCGCTGCGGCAGCGGTTTGCTGCCAAAGCGGATAACCGAGTGGCAGCTGCTGAACGCGTTCCAGTTCTTTGCGCGCTCCGTCGAGCGACAGTTCGCCGCTGCTGATGCGGCGGGAAATGTGGTTGACAAGCGCCACCTTGGATAAATCGGTCGAACGCTCGGAAATGCGAATAAACCGTGTTACATTCGTTCCCTCAACGGAAAACATGATGCCCGTTGGGGTCACATAGCTGTGTGAGCGGGAAACACCGAACGAAGCGGCGATACGCCCCATCGTATCTTCCACCCGGTACGTCTCCCCACCGCTTTCAAGCATCAATTTTCCCGCTAATAAACAAACATCAACAATGTCATCCACCCGCTCCGTCATGACCGGTTTGCTCCTTTCGTTTTCGCCCGGCATGGCATTGGCCGGTGCCCCCTTATCCCGTCAGCCCCACTAGGCGCTCATCGCAAAAACAAACTCCCACCAAACGGATTGGCAGGAGTCGCCTTGGATATCGTCGTTACCAAACTTGTTTCCATTATACCAAACAGGCGGCTAACTGCCAAACCGTGAAGGGAATCTCACCGTTTCCCTTTCTTTCCTATTTTTCTGCTTCTTTCGCCTGATTTTTCGCGCCTACAGTCGAAAACAGACGGGTCAACTGCGAAAACGTTATAACGAAACCCAAAGCAAAAGGAGGAACGATGGTGATGAACAAGCGATTTTCGCTCCCTCGCATACTATCAACAAGCGCACTTGCCGCTGCTGTTGCGCTCACTCCTTACAGCCCGGCGGTGTTCGCCAGCACAGGAATCGAGGGGAAAACAGACGGCAACACGGCAACCGAAGCAGATGCCGGTGTCAACCACGACGTCCCGGTTTTGTTGCCAGGCGACTTTTTCTACTTTGTCAAAACCATGATGGAAAAAATCGAACTTGCCCTCACGTTTGACGATGCGGAAAAGGCGAAACGGCTCGCTGAATTCGCTGAAGAGCGGCTAGCCGAAGCAAAGGCGCTGCTTGAACGCGGAGACGTCGAGCAAGCAAAAGAAGTGCTCGCCAATGCCCTGAAACAACAAGATCAAGCATGGAATGTGTATGAAAAAACAAAACAAGCGGATGAACCAAGCGGGGAAACCGCAAAACCTGATGCCGAAGCATTGCGCCAACAGCTGGAAGAAAAATTTTCGCAAAACATCACGGCCTTGCAAGCCGCACTTGAACGGGTGAAAAACCCGCGCGCCAAAGAGGTGCTCGCCCGCAACATTGAAAAAGCGAAACAAAAACTGGAAAATAAAATCGAAAAGCGGCTGGCGAAACAGGCAGAACAAAGCAGCCAAGTAGAGGAAATAGGCGATGAACAAACAGCACCGACAGCACCGGCCGGCGAAACGGAGGAAGCGAAAAACGAGAGCGCACCAACGGCTCCTGAATCCATCGAAACAGAAAAGCCAGCCGCTGCACCGGTGGAAGACGATACAGCGGTTCGTCTAGATGAACAAACGAACACCGCCGCCAAAGCAGACACGAAATCGTCGCTGACGCGAGCCATAAAAGCGGAAGCAAAGGGCAGTGTCCGCCAAGGTGTCGCCGCGAGCGCCAAAGCAAACGGCCGGGAACATCAAGCAGCGGCAGCCGGAAAGCAGCAAGCAGCGTTCCGCGCCTCTGTCTCTGTTTCACAACCTCCGAAACAAACAGCCAAACCGCAGGTGAAAAACGACCATTCGCCGGCCCATAGAAAACAAGACAAGGAAGAAAAGAACAAAAAATAAGTTCCGTTTTTGAAGCTGTTGCTAAAGCAAGGGCTGTTTTCCGAAGCGAACGGGAAACAGCCCTTTCTCCTTGACAATAATGGACATCGTCGTTCCATTGTTCTTTCACCTCCGCCTTAACCGCTCGCTTCCTTGCTCTTGCTTCCGTCATTCAGAATATTCGAAATTCTAATAAACCCCAAAACATAGAGGATCGTAAATCCCCAGCTAATCACTTCGCGAATCACAATCGCTCGGTCAAACGCCTCGATGCCATAGCGAATAATCAAATGCGCTTTGATTGCCGCCAGCAATCCATCGCGCAGGGCAAAGCCAACGGTGATCCATTGAAAAAGAGGAAACACATCACGTTCCAAAAACCGCTTTTTCATCACCGAGCGCGGAGCTCCCTGCATTTCCACAAAATCAAGGGAAAAATAAAGCATCACCGGCCGCCTTACCACAACAGTCACCAGAAAACAGACAGCCAAAACGATCGAGTACCATACATCGTTCCATAACATTTGCAACGCTGATCCAGCCAACACGTTCAATAGCGTACTAACCGCCAGATTGACAATCAAAAACGTGCCGAACCATTGCACTTTGCGAATGAGCCAATAGCGATAAACGGTATAAACCGCTCCCGGCACGGTGCAAATGAGCATCGCCCCATACTCCCCGACCAGCCCGCGCAACGCATGCCAGAGAACGATCGGAAATACGACATACAACACGACATCAAGCATGACGATCCGCTTCCCCATCCCTCGCCCTCCTTACGTCTACTTGCTTCTTTAGTATACGAGTGAATCACTCACCTCGTTTTCACGCCAATGACCCGCAAACGCCCCGGCTCAATCCAAGCGAATACTTCCCCTTCTCCTGCATCCTCGCCATCCGCGTGGATCAGGACAGGAGCGGCAGGGCGGATGCGCACGTTCCGACCAGTAAACACGCAAACTTCTTTCATTCGTACATGCCCGCCCCAAAATACGGTTAAAAACAGCGCAAGAATTTTCCAACGCGGCATCGGCCCGACGACCGTCACATGAAGCAAGCCGTCATCGGCCCGGACGGACGGAGCGATGCGCATTCCCCCACCGTAGTATGGGTGATTCGAAACCGTTGCCAGCCAAGCCTTCAAAAACGAATAATTCTGTCCATCCACACAAATATCAAGGTCAACCGGTTGATAGCGAAACAACTCTCTTACTAAATAAAACACATAAATGAACGAACCGAGTCCAAAACGATTCAGCCTCCCTTTCCATTTTGAACGGTTGGCCATGCGGGCGATATGGGCGTCAAAACCGCAGCCGATGCTGTTGGCAAACACGCCGTCGGGCACGGCGCTGCTGGCAAAACGGCCGAGATCGAAAGCCAAATCCTTGCCGGATCGAACGTCACTCAACAGCCGTTGGAGCGCCTGTTTCGGTTTTCGGGCAAGACGGAAACCGCGGACAAAGTCGTTTCCCGTTCCGGCGGGGATGCAGCCAATCGCAACGTGCGGAAACGAACCCGCTCCGTTCACCACTTCATGCACGGTCCCATCGCCCCCGACCGCCGCAATCACCGTCGGCTCGACGCTTTCCACGCCGATTCGTCGGGCGATTTCCTTTCCTTCTCCCTTTCGGCTCGTCCAATATGCCTGATAGGCGATTCCTTCCCGATCCAGCAGCGGCTGCAGCTGCTTCCAAATGGACACGGACCGGCCGTTTTTGGCGGCTGGATTGATAATGAAATAAAGTTTCATCCTCTTCCCCCATTCATAACCCCTTTTCTTACCTATTTGCGGTTTGTTTCATTTTTCCTCTCGTCGAAATGAGAAAAATCCGAACCCGCAAACCGGATTCGGATCCCTCCGTCATTCCTCGCCAATAATTTTGACTTCTAATTCCAGATCGACCCCGAATTTTTCTTTCACTGTTTTGCGCACCATTTCGATCGTCGCAATGTAATCGGCAGCGGTCGCATTGTTTTTGTTAATAATGAATCCTGCATGCTTCGTCGACACTTCCGCACCGCCGAATCCTTTTCCCTGAAGGCCGCTGTCTTGGATGAGCTTGCCGGCAAAATAGCCCGGCGGACGCTTAAACACGCTTCCGACCGACGGATACTCAAGCGGCTGTTTCGATTCGCGCTGAAACGTCAAATCATCCATTTTCGCCTTGATTTGTGCATAGTCGCCCGGCCGGAGCGCAAAGACGACTTCAAGCACAATATCATGCGTCCGGCTGATAATGCTTGTTCGATAGCCAAGCTCCAGCTCCTCGTTTTTCAGCGTTTTCAACTCACCGGAGAGCGTCGCCACTTTGACATGGTCAAGCACATCTTTCACTTCACCGCCGTACGCTCCGGCGTTCATCATAATCGCCCCGCCGACCGATCCCGGAATGCCGCAGGCAAACTCCAACCCGGTGAGGTGTTGTTCGAGCGCGAACCGCGACACCGCTTTAATATCCGCCCCGCTTTGTGCGATCACGTTGTTTCCTTCACGCCAAATGCGGTTCAAATGCCTAAGCTGCATGACAATGCCGCGCAGCCCGCCGTCGCGGATAATGACGTTCGAACCGTTGCCAAGAAGCGTAAACGGCAGGCCGTACTCTTCTTTCAGCCGCAACACCTCAATGACCTGCTCGTACGTCTCCGGCCAGACGAGAAAATCGGCCTTGCCGCCGATCCGCACCAATGTATGGTTTTTCATCGGCTCATCGCGAAGGACATTTCTTTCTCCACAAATCTCTACGAGTCTTTGATAAATCTGTTCCGCATGTTCCATCGTTCTGTCACCTTCTTTACTTCTTCCGTGCCGCTTGGCGGCATTCATTCCACATCGTTTCCATTATCGCTGGAATCGCGTCGCATATCAAGTGGGCAATGTTCCTTATTCTGTTTTATTCCGGACTGGGCCAAAAGGTGACGTCGGATGGAAAAGAACAAAAAACCGGACGGGCAACCGTCCGGAAAATGGATTCCTGTTTCTCGCCAAAATGGCAGAAACAAAGCAGCATATCCTCATTCCCATCCCCTATAATTCTATTTCTTGTCCTACTCCGAGCTCCTTCGCTTTTTGATAGACACCAATCGCCACAGCCAAATCATAGAAAGCCGCTCCGACCGATTTAAATAAGGTGATTTCCTGATCGTGTTGCCGCCCAGCTTTCTCTCCGGTGACGAGTTCCCCGATTTCGGCATCAATTTGAGAAAAAGACCATCTTCCACTTTCAGCCGCCTGAATGAGTTCTCCTGCCTCATGCCTGACGCCCTCAAGTGTATCGACGACAATGCGGTCCGCTTGGACAATAGTCTCCACATCCAACTCGCGCATATGTGGCAAGTACGAGCCAATGGCGCTAATGTGCATGCCTGGCCGCAACATTTGACTGGAAAACACCGGCTGTTCCGAGCGCGTGCTGCATACCACGATGTCGGCCTGGCGAACGGCTTCGTCCGCCTCATCCACCACATATACCTTCCCTGTCCATTCCCGAACCAGTTGATGCAGTCCCGCCGCCAAGTCTTCTGCTTTTTTCCTCGTTCGGTTGTACAGAAATATACGTTCAATCGCTCTCACTGCCAATATGCCAACCACTTGTTCTTTGGCCATCGCCCCTGTTCCGATCACCGCTAGCCGCGACGCCGCCTGTGTCGCCAAATAATCAGCTGCAATGGCGGATAACGCCCCCGTGCGCAGTCTCGTCAAATACGTGGCATTACAAACCATCCGATGTTCCCCCGTTTTCGCATCCGTAAGCACCATGATCCCCTGGGTGGTCGATCTTCCTGCTGCAGGGTTATGGGGGAAAATGCTGACCACCTTCACCACTGCTGCCCCCTCCTCAGCGGATGGCATATACAAAATCGAAGCATCATGATTCGGAAATGGAAGCACCGTGCGATCAGGGGTGATCACTTTCCCTGCTTGTTTTTGTCGCAACATTTCTTTTACATCGGAAATGGCATCCTTCATCGTATACATGCGTTGAATTTCTTGTTCTGACAAAATAAGCATAATCCCCCTCCTTCAATACGCTGAAAAAACGGAACCGCGTTACGCGATTCCGTCTTGCTCATCAAGTTCTTCATGTTTGCGGTCGCGCACAGACCAGACCGCAACTAGGGAAATAAGCGAGACAAGCACAATGTATAAAGCCACCGGCACATAAGAGTTCCTATACGCCGCCAGCAGTGCCGTAGCGATGAGCGGCGCCGTTCCTCCCGCTAGTGCGGCGCCAATTTGGTAGCCGAGCGAAATCCCTGTGTATCGAACATTGGACGGGAAAATTTCCGAGAACATCGTGCCGAGCACAGCCGTAATCGGCGCCCAAATAATGCCGAGACCAATGACGGTCGCTATTATCAACAAGGCGACTGATTTTTGTTGCAAGAGCCAAAAATACGGAAACGCATAGATCATCATCCCAACAGTCCCGGCAATGTAAAGCGGCTTGCGGCCGTACCGGTCTGACCACTTGCCCATCAGCGGAATCAGAACCGTCGTCACCGCAGTCGCTATGGTGACAGCGTTTAAGGCAGCTGTTTTTGAAAAGCCTAAGTTCGTTGTCGCATACGACACGATAAACGTCCCGAAAATGTAAAACGGAGCAGTTTCCACAACTTTGCCGCCAATGGCGATCAATACTTCCTTCCATTGAGTCCGCAGCGTCTCCACAATCGGCACTTTCGCCACTTGACCAGTTTCTTTTACTTTCTTAAACGAAGGCGTTTCATCAATGCCATGGCGCACCCATAACCCAAAAACGACAAGCAGCGCGCTTAACAGAAAAGGAATGCGCCATCCCCATGACATAAACGTCTCATCCGGCATAAGCGTCATAAGCGACATAACAAACGTCCCGAGAAGCAGTCCGATCGTCACTCCCATTTGTGGAATGCTGCCGAACAGTCCGCGCTTTTCTTTCGGTGCGTATTCCACCGCCAATAGCAGCGCCCCTCCCCATTCACCGCCAAGACCAATCCCTTGAATGAGGCGAAGCAAAATGAGCAGCACCGGCGCCCATATACCGATCGTTTCATACGTCGGCAACAGCCCCATTCCGGCCGTCGCAATCCCCATAAGACTCAAGGTCATCACGAGCGTCTTCTTACGGCCGATTTTGTCACCGATATGGCTGAACACAATGCCGCCTAGCGGACGGATAAAAAAGGAAAGGGCAAATGATGCGTAGGATAAGAGCAAACCGACGGTCGGGTCCTCGCTTGGGAAAAACAGTTGGTTGAATACAAGCGCGGCGACTGTTCCATACAGAAAATAGTCAAACCACTCAATCGAACTGCCAACAAGGCTGGCGACTAAAACCCGCTTGGATACCCCTTTATCCATTGTCTCCCCCCTAGATTGCGATATCTTTCATCACTTTGAATATATCAAAATAACATTTGACAGTAAATACAAAAATATTCGACAAATAAAGATAATGCTCTATCCCTTTTACTTTCGGCACTTCATTCCGCTGTCTCCCCGATATATCGTTCAAAACAAAAATTTTAGGTGAAAACCGAACATTCATCCGCAGCAATGGGCTGTTGCGCATTTGAATTCTGATCTAGCTCAGTTGTCTCCATATTTGAAACGCCATTCCATTAGCTGCTGCACTGATTGCGTCTTTTTCCCATCAACACCAAATCACCCGTCCGCGAGTGATGTCTGCAACGCATCGTCTACGTGCGATATGAATGAGACCAGATATGTTTACAATCCTACTCATATGGAAAAAATGGTAACAACGATTTCATGGGAGGGAGTCCATTGTACGACACATTAGCGGAAGTCAGCGCCATTCTCGGTCGGTCGAAAGAGGCGCTCAGCCAGTTTCAAGCGATTTTAGAGCCGACGATTGAAAAAGCCGCGGACGACCATGAACGGCTGTATTGGCATCATATTTACGAAGAAGAGGAACACCGGTTTGACCGTTTGACCGCCTTGCTTCCAAAGTTGGAGGAGGCATTGGCGGACGAAGCATTCTTATCGCGGGAAAACGGCGACTTTTTGCGCTTGTTGCAAGACATCAGCCTAGAAAAATTCGGCTTGCACAACTTTTTGGAGCATCTCGATTTGTCGTTGTTTCATTATAAAGGGACGGAACATGAACCGGCGATTGCGGCGCTGCGCGACATGACCGCGGCGGACTACCAACAGATGAAAGCCGCTCTCGAAACGCTCAACCGTGCGCTCGATGCGCCATTGTCTTTCGACGCTTCAGTGCCGACGGACGAAAAAGAGCATCAAAAAGACCATTTGAAACTGGCTCAGTACGCCGTCCCTCCTTCCGACCCAGCGCCTGTCCGCCCATCGATCGGAACGAGACGGCAACTGACAGTCGGCAGCTTAAAACACGGATAAGAAAGGAGAGGAAACATGGATAAAACGAAGCTGTATCCAGAAGCCCCGCTCACAGCAAGCCAATGGAGCGAGCTTGAGGAACTGGTCATTGAAACGGCGCGCCGCCAGCTCGTCGGACGTAGGTTTATCGATTTGTACGGTCCGCTTGGCGAAGGCGTCCAGTCGGTCGCCAACGATATTTATATGAACCCGGAGCATGGGGACATGAGCTTCCACGGCAAAGAGCTGAGCCTTTCCGAGCCGACGCGGCGCGTGCATTTAACGATCCCGCTTTTGTATAAAGACTTTATTTTGTACTGGCGCGACATTGAGCAGGCAAAACAGCTTGGCAGCCCGATCGACTTTTCCGCCGCTGCCAACGCCGCCCAGCAGTGCGCGCTGCTCGAGGACGATTTGATTTTCAACGGTTCGGCTGAATTTGATGTACCGGGCATTATGAACGTCAAAGGAAAAATCGCCCACATTCGCAGTGATTGGATGAAATCGGGCAACGCCTTTACTGACGTCGTCGAAGCACGCAACAAGCTGCTTCAGCTCGGCCATACCGGTCCATACGCACTCGTCCTGTCACCGGAGTTGTATGCGTTGATCCACCGCGTCCATGAAGGAACGCACGTGCTTGAAATTGAGCACATCCGCGAGCTGATGACCGCCGGCATTTACCAAACGCCAGTCATTAAAGGCAAACGCGGCGTCGTTATCGATGCCGGCCGACAAAACATCGATCTTGCTGTCGCTGTCGACGTGCAAACCTCGTTTTTAGATACGGAAAACATGAACTACTTGTTCCGTGTCTACGAATCGGTTGTGCCGCGCATCAAACGTCCAAGCGCCATCTGCACGCTCGAGGATCCGAACGAGTCAGCATGAGCAGCGCCTAATCCGGAGAAGCGGCACGCGGGCTTCCCTTGCCATCAAACAGCAAGAACGGCATATGGCCAGCGATCCGCGCCATGAAAACGAGGCTACAGCAAATTCCCTTTAACGAAGACGCGCCCGGACGATAGGGGAGATCGCCGGGCGGTTTCTTGATTTTCCCATTAAGCGGTGCGGGCCGTTTGTCCTTGAACGTTGGAGACGAGCAGCGACAATTCGGGGCTGAGCGCCTCAACACCGATGTCATCGATAATCATTTTCGCTTCCCGCCAAAAATGAACGGTATAACTGCCTTCATAAATCTCAAAGAGGCGTTTTAAATAGCGCCGCTTGTTGTTGATGGCTTCCCGTTTATAAGCGGCGTTGTTCAGCTCACGAATTTTTTTATGTTCAGGCGCAGAGATGACGCTGATGTCATGAACGTTGACGATGAGCCGTTCCCCTTGTTCGGTCACAAAACCGACCGAATAGTATTGGGCGCCTAGTTGATCGATATGAACGATGCAGACGTTTCGATATTCTTCGCCGGAACGGAGGCGGAGAAGCGCCGCTTCCACCGCGCCGCCGACTTTTCGCTCGTTGGCCAAAATCGCTTTCATATCGCGCAGTCCGTTCATCGGAATGCCCATGGTGTCTCCCCCTTGTCCCTAGCCAAGATGGCGTTTTCGCAATTCCTTTTACTATTATGATACCAATCATTCATTCGGATGTAAATGAGATTCATTTTCAAACTAACCATGTAATTTAAAGGAGATGTGTAAAAAAATGGGTAAAACATTCACGGTCGGCTCACTGAAGCCTGCCGTCCGGCCATCGGAGCGCTCCATTTCTGCCGCGCCGCCTAAGCCCGATGGGCCGTCCGCCGTGCGGCCGTCTGTCATTCAAATCGAACAAAAAGGGAAAACGTTCACCGTGCAGCCAGCCCCCGGCGTTTCGCTTCTTGACGCCGCCCTAGGACAAGGTGTTCTGCTCGATCACAAATGCAAAAAAGGAACGTGTGGCCGTTGCATGGTCACCGTTCTCGCCGGCGCTCACCTTCTCGCTCCGAAAACGCGGCGCGAGCGCGAAAAAACGGATCAACCAGCCAAACGGCTTGCCTGCCAAGCACAAATCCAATAAGCCGAGCGCTATTTTAGCACGATCGGCTTATTTTTTCCCATGCAACCGCTCCCACCTACTTTCTCTCATTGCCTGACTCTTTACGCCATGGTATGATGGTGAGAAATACAAAAAACGGAGGGGATGCCTATGAGAACGGTCACCTTAACCGACGTCTTTGCCCATCCGATTGCGCAAAAATATTTAAAACGATCCGGCCTCGCCCATGCCATCACCGCGGCGTACCATGCCTACCACCTTGCCCTCCGCCACGGAGTGAACGTCGACTTGGCGACAAAAGCGGCACTGCTTCATGATATCGGCCATTACACATGGTACAAAAACGGCCGTTGGGACTACGAACAATACCGGCAAAACGACATCCATGCCATCAAAGGGGCCGAGCGCGCCCATAAGCTGCTGATCCGCCTTGGCGAACATCCGCAAAACGCTAAGGAAATTGCCCTGGCGATTTTGCTTCATACCGATTCCTACCTTCCAGAAGGAGAATGGAAACGAACGCCGCTCCAAGCCATCGTCAAATGGGCCGACGAAGCCGACGAGGAGCCCGGCGGCCGCCACCATTATCGAACGATCAGCGACGACTTAGCGTGGAAAAAAATCCGCCAGCTCGACGAACTCGTCAGCCGTCAGCACGGAAAAGAGCGACTCGGGGATATTGTTTGACCGCTTGCCTTGATGTCGCCATTCCCCTTGAACAGACGCGAAACATCGCCACGAACAATGTATGCTCTGAACGGAAACAGCTCACCCTTTCATCAGGTGGGCTGCTCGCGCGCCAGCGACACAGAACGATACACACCATCGAATGCCCTCTTATATCCTCATCGTCCACTCACGCTTTAAGACTGCTTGGCACCATCTGTCCCGCCAAAACGCCCGCCGCCGTTCTTCCCAAAAAAAACGGCAAGCCTTGGAGCACCGCCGCAACGCACCGTTTTCCTGCACTTACCGCTCTCTTCTCCGTAAATGTTCAATATGACGCCGCACCCGCTCGGTGTAATGCGTGCTTAAAAGAGATGCCCCTTCATCAAGAATAATCGAAGCGTACGATTCGCTTGGCGCGATTTCATCCAACTGTTTCTCGACGACAACGTACGTGAGGGCGGAAACAAGCTGTCCCTTACACTGCACATCGACGTATTCACGACGGTACACGCCGGCTGGGACGCCCTCGCGCCAATCAAGTTCCGTCACATAGCGCGCCGGAATTTTGTACAGCACGCCTTCGACCCGGTCGCCCGGAGAAGGGACGATATCTGCGACCCCTCCTTGCCGACCGCGGGAATACCGGGTGAACGCCAACCGGTGATCGTCAAGCACCGCTCGGCCCATCACCTCAAAATGCGGGACAGTGCAGCGAAAATCGCGTTCGCTCATGCAAGAGCCATAGGCAAAGTACATCACTTCATCTTTGGAATGGAGAAACACCATCCAATCACCTCCAAAAACTTGTTTGGCGTGTTGCTCAAGCCACTCTTTTCGTTCTGATGGGTACACGTACGTGTAACACGTGTACTTCTCGCCATCAGCATCTATGGCGGTCACGGTGATCCGTTCATAATGGTTAGGCTGTCCCGGGCCGTGATACCCTTCAAGCTGGTCAAGTATGGCAAGCGCCGTTTCCGGGTCGCCAAGCTGGTTATAGGCGATGGCGCTTGAACCCAGCTGAGCGAAACGTTGAAAAATCGCTTCCCCCCCCCCTCTTCAGCCATACCTCGTCATTGTCGTGCTCCTCTTCCACGAGCCACTGATTCAATTGCTCGCGCAGCCGTTCGATTTCCTGTTTTTTCCCCACTTCTCCCGTCCCCTTTCGCATTCAAAAGCAAGTTTTTTCTCATTATACCAAGGTAAGGCGCCCAAGCCTACCGTCCGACAACAAGCCGCAACATCTCTTTTCCTTTTCTCTTCCCCATTGTATAATGCAGCGAGAATCCCTCCGTTAATCATGTTTTCCGGCAAAAAACCGCGTTGGACGATGCCCCAACGCGGTTTTCCTTACAGCTCATCAAACCCATTATCCACTTGCACTTTCGTATATTGGCGCGGTTTTTGCTCGAAGAAGTCTGATTTGCCGAGGTCGACTTCTTCATACGCTTTAATCCAGCGGAGCGGGTTCGTCCGATAGCCGTCAAACGGGCGGTCAAAACCGAGCTGATGAGCGCGGACGTTGGCGTAAAACTTAATGTACGCTTCCAAATCAGCCAAGTCGATGCCATCGATGTCATTCCCGATGATTTCCCCGGCCCATTCGATTTCCAGCTCAGCCGCTTTCGTAAACGTTTCACGGACAAAATCGGAAAGCTCCGGCGTCCGATACTCCGGGTATTCGTTCAACACTTCTTTGAAAATTTTCGCAAACAAATCAACATGAATGTGCTCGTCACGGTTGATGTAATTGATCATCGTGCTCGTCGCCACCATTTTTTGCTGGCGCGCGAGGTTGTAGAAAAAGGCGAACCCCGAGTAGAAAAACAATCCTTCTAAAATAACGTCAAAGACGATCGACCGCAGCAAGTTTTCCACATTCGGCTCTTCCGCAAACGCCTTGTAGCCGTTCGTCACAAAATCGTTCCGCTTGCGCAGCGTCGGTTCGTTCCGCCAAAAGTCGAATACTTCATCTTGCTTCGCTTTCGGCACAAGGCTCGAGAGCACGTACGAATAGGAATGGTTGTGAATGACTTCCTGCTGGGCGAGCATGATCATGAGCGCATTGATGCTCGGGTCCGTAATGTAATCAGCGACACGTCCGGCGTAGTCGGTTTGGATGCTGTCAAGCAGCGCCAAGAGTCCAATGATTTTCAAAAACGCATCCTGCTCGCGGTCGGTCAGCTGCGGAAACTGCTTCACATCTTGCGCCATATTGATTTCAAACGGCGTCCAAAAGTTGGCGAGCATTCGCTTATATTTCGCATACGCCCATGGGTAGGCAATATCGTCCCAGTTCAACACATTCGAGCAGCGGCCGTTGATGATGCCCGTCGAACGGTTCGGCGCCTCCGGATCCATAATCGGTCGTTTGACTAAGCCGATCGTCATCGTCCATTCCTTCCTTTCGTTTTCTAGTATCGTGTGCGCGGCCAACCGCGGACGCCCCTCCCGCACAAGGAAGGGAAAGCCCGACCAAAGGCGTTTGTTGCGCCCCACGGTCAGCTCGCACAAGAATCGCACTCGTCGATCGTCCCCGATGTCGAACGCACGTAATACGTCGTTTTCAACCCCGACTTCCACGCCGTCAAATGCAAATCGAGCAGCTCTTTTGCCTTAATCGTGTTCATGACGTAGAAGTTAAAGGAGATGGCTTGGTCGATATGGCGCTGGCGGGCGGCGTTTTGCTTGATGCTCCAACGTTGGTCGATATGGTACGCCGATTTGTAATACCATGTCGTCTGTTCGTTTAAATCCGGCACCGTAACGGGAATCTTATAATCTTTCTTTTCCTCGGCGTATACTTTTAAGAAAATGGGATCAATGCTCGCCGTGCTGCCAGCGATGATCGACGTCGATGCGTTCGGGGCGATGGCCATGATATAGCCGTTGCGCATCCCGTAGCGGGCCACATCTTGCTTCAGCCGATCCCAATCGAGTTCACCGTGGCTTTGGTAGCCGCGCCGCTCAAAATAAGCGCCCGTCTGCCAGTCCGACCCCGGAAACGCCGGGTAGCTCCCTTTCTCTTTGGCGAGCTCCATGCTCGCTTGAATCGCCAAATACGCGATCGTTTCATACAGCTCGTCGGCATAGCGGACCGCTTCCTCCGACTCCCAGCGAATGCCTTTTAACGCCAAAAGATGATGCCAGCCAAAGGTTCCAAGTCCGACAGCGCGGTATTTTTCGTTCGTCAGGCCGGCCTGCAGCACCGGAATATTGTTTAAATCAATGACATTATCGAGCATCCGCATTTGAATCGGGATGAGCCGCGCCAAAACCCCATCGGTCACCGCCCGCGCCAAGTTGATCGACGATAAATTGCAGACGACAAAATCGCCTGGTATTTTTTCAATGATGATCATCCCGTCTTTTACATATTGCCGCTTCATCACCGTTGGGCTTTGGTTTTGCGCGATTTCCGTGCAAAGGTTGCTGCAGTAGATCATCCCGAGATGGCGATTCGGATTTTGCCGGTTCACTTCATCGCGGTAAAACATAAACGGCGTCCCCGACTCGAGCTGGCTGCGCATGATGCTTTTCATCACTTCGATCGCCGGCACTTTTTCTTTCGACAGTCTTGGTTCGTTGACACATTGCCAGTATTTCTCCCGAAAGCTGCCGCACCCTTTTTCCTCATCATAAAAATCTTCCAAGCTAAACCCCATCACCTTCCGCACTTCATGCGGATCAAACAAATACCAGTCGCCGCGCTGTTCGACTTGCTCCATGAACAAATCAGGGATGCAAACGCCGGTGAACAAATCATGCGTCCGCAGCCGTTCGTCACCGTTGTTGAGCCGCGCATCGAGAAACGCAAAAATGTCTTTATGCCATACATCCAAATAGACGGAAATGGCCCCTTTTCGCTGTCCTAACTGATCGACGCTCACCGCTGTATTGTTCAACTGCTTCATCCACGGGATGACGCCGGAGGAGACCCCTTTGAATCCTTTGATGTCGCTGCCGCGCGAACGGATTTTGCCTAAATAGACGCCGATGCCGCCGCCCGATTTCGACAAATTGGCGATGTCGGTGTTGCTGTCATAAATCCCTTGCAAGCTGTCATCGACCGTGTCGACAAAGCAGCTCGACAGCTGGCCGTATGACTTTCCGGCATTGGCAAGCGTCGGCGTCGCCACGGTCATGTATAAGTTGCTTAACGCCCAATACGCTTCCTTCACGAGCTCAAGGCGCCGCTTGGGTGGTTCATTCACCATTAGCGTCATGGCGATGACCAAAAACCGCTCCTGCGGCAATTCATACAGCCGCCGCTCATAATCGCGGGCCAAATACCGATCAGCGAGCGTGCGCAGCCCGATATACGTAAACAACAAGTCTTTGCCTGGATCAAGAAATGAGCCAGCCGTCTCGATCTCTTCTTTCGTATAACGCTCAAGCAATAGCGGGCTGTACACCCCTTGTTCTGTCAAAGAAACGATTAATGAATAAAAATCACCATATCGCTCGCGCGCATCGTACCCGCGCTGCCGCGCCGCCTCGCGGTACAGTTGCTGCAAATACAGCCGGGCGCACACAAATGTCCAGTCCGGCTCATCTTCATCAATGTAAGAAAGTCCTTCCAAAATAGCCGTTTGGTGCAGCTGTTCTACCGTGACGGACTCCTTTCGACTGAGAAGCTGCCAAACACGCTCGACGTATTCATCAAGCGACAGACGGCCGAATCCAGCGGCGGCTTGCCCAATCAGCGACGCAAACTCTTCACGTGAAAAAGAAACCGGCTTCCCTTGGTCATCGATGATGATCATTTTCGTCAATGCGGTCATTCGTTTCCCCACTCCTTCAATAAAAAATCCGCTCGGGCAGGCGAGCGGATGAAACGACAGACGGAAAAAAGGCATACGAAACCCTTTTTCTTTTCCCCTATCGTTTCATCTTCTCACACCCCGAAGAACATGAAACGTTCCAAGCAAGGCAGGTCTCCTGACTCGTGCATCGTCCTACTTTGGGGCCTTCCCAGCGGCGCGCCGAATGGCTCTTGCCGCCAGTGGCCATCCCATTTCGTCCGCACATACAGTTGCGGGGGCAGTTCCGGATTCACACCGGATTCCCTATTAAGTCCTGATGGACACCATTGCTTGGCGCAACGATATATAGTTGTTTAAAAAATAGAACAAAACAATATATAGTAGATGATCATCCTGATGGAACAAGCATATACCAAAACCGGGAGAATTGCAAGAGTGGGCGAATCAAATTTTCTCTTCCTCAAAAAATCATTCCGTTGTTCACATTCTGTTCATAAAAGCATGCTACGATTCACCATGTACGAGAATCATACGAAGGAGGGGGACACAAAATGGGATACAGACCCCAAATCTCACCCGCCCATCAAGAGTGGGCAGTGGAAACACACGAATTGGTGAAAACCTTTGGCGACCACCGGGCCGTGGACGGTCTCAATTTGCGTGTGCGCGCGGGCACCATCTATGGTGTGCTGGGCCCCAATGGAGCCGGCAAGACAACGACAATCCGAATGTTAGCGACGTTATTGCGCCCGGACGCCGGTTCCGCCCAAATTTTTGGGTACGACGTCGTCAAACAACCGCAAGTCGTCCGGCAATTGATTGGTGTCACCGGTCAATACGCCTCTGTTGACGAAACGCTCAGCGCAACAGAGAATCTAATGATCTTTTCTAGGCTTCTGGGACTGAGCCGAACAGAAGCAAGGCGAAAAACAAGCGAATTATTGGAGGAATTTGGTTTGACAGAAGCAGCCAAGCGCCCATTGAAACATTTCTCTGGCGGTATGCGCCGGCGTCTGGATCTCGCCGCCAGCCTCATTGCCCAGCCGCCGCTCATTTTTCTTGACGAACCGACCACCGGACTCGACCCGCGCACGCGCAATCAAATGTGGGAAACGATCCGGCGCTTGGTGAATATGGGAACAACGGTGCTGCTGACAACCCAATATTTACAAGAAGCGGACGAATTGGCAGACCGCATCGCCGTAATTGATCACGGCCGAGTCGTCGCTGAAGGGACACCCGATGAACTCAAGGCGTCCATCGGTCAATCGTCATTGCAAGTCAAGCTGCAACATCCTGGAGAGATCGAAACGGCCAAGCGCATCATTGAGCGCGTTCTCCATGTTCGGCCGACGGTATCCTTAGAAACCGGGAACATCACGGCGCCGATGGCCGATCCAGACCATGTGACGGACCTGCTTGTCGCTTTGCGTCAAGAGGGCATCCACTTAACCGAGTTAAGTGTGCAAAAACCAACCCTCGATGAGGTCTTTCTGACCATTACCGGCCATGGAGTGGAAAAACGTGCAGATGAATCCAATGATGTAAGGGAGGAAGCGATGAGATGAAACCAGTGTCTCCTCAATTGGAGGTCAAACGCCAACAGAAAAACCGTACAAGCGTTTCCCAAGCTGTACGAAATTCGCTGACGATGGCCTATCGTGGTTTGTTGAAGGTGCGGCGCACACCCGAACAATTATTTGACGTCACTTTTCAGCCGATTATCTTCACCTTGATGTTTACCTACATCTTTGGTGGAGCCATCGCGGGGAATGTTCATAACTACTTGCCCATGATCATTCCCGGCATTCTCATCCAAACGTTGATCGGGGCTTCCGTCACTTCAGGAGTTCAACTTCGCGATGATATGGATAAAGGCGTGTTCGACCGCTTTAAATCGCTGCCGATCGCCCGCATCGCTCCGTTGGCTGGGGCGTTATTAGCCGATGTAGTCCGCTATGTCATCGCCACCACCCTGACGTTTGTCATGGGATTTCTTATCGGCTACCGTCCGGAAGGAGGGATCGCCAGTGTGGCGCTTGCGGGCGTTTTCGCCATTGGATGCGCGTGGGCCGTCAGCTGGATCTTTGCCTTCTTCGGCGTCATTGCCCGTCATGCGGCCGCTGTACAGGGAATCTCCATGCTGGCGTTGTTCCCACTGATGTTTGTATCGAATGCGTTCGTGCCGGTCAAGACGATGCCCGATTGGCTACAATGGATTGCCAAAGTCAATCCCATTTCCCATATGATCGCGGCCGTCCGCGAGTTGACGAATCACGGAACGATAGGCACCGATTTCGTCCTCTCCTTGCTCGGCGCGGCAGCCATTGTTGCGATCTTTGCTCCGATCACCGTTCGTGTCTATATGCGCCGCGCATAACCACTGGGGATGTCCGCGATGAGCATCCCCGCTTCTCCAATGAATATTAAAAATCAAACCCATCGTTTCATTATCTGCTGTCACGACGAAATTATAAACGAACCAGCTTCAACATTGACGAAGGCCAAGCAAAAGCGACACAATGGAAAATAGCATGAAAGGACAATGAAAGGGGATGACGATGACACGAATTTTAATCGTCGATGATGACGCGCATATCCGCGAACTCGTCAGCCACTTTTTAAACTTAGAAGGATTTACAATCCATGAGGCGGCTAACGGAAAAGAAGCACTTGACGTATTGGAAACAGTGAAAGTGGATTTGGTCATTATGGATATTATGATGCCGGAAATGGATGGTTGGGAGCTATGTCGCGAACTGCGCGACTACGACGATGTCCCCATTTTAATGTTGACGGCCAAAGGGGAAACAAGACAGAAGGTGAAAGGATTCGAGCTCGGGGCGGACGATTATCTTGTCAAACCGTTCGACCCACTTGAGCTCGTCGCCCGGGTCAAAGCATTGCTCAAACGGTATCGAATCGCTACATCGCAAATCGTACAAATAGGCCGTTTATCGTTAAACCGCAAGACGTACGAATGCCGTTTGGGAGACCAAGAGATCTTCTTGCCGCCGAAAGAATTTGAACTGCTTTTTAAATTGGCCAGCTATCCGGGCAAAACGTTTACACGCGACGAGTTGATTGAACAGATCTGGGGCTACGATTATGATGGGGATGAACGAACAGTGGATGTGCATATCAAACGATTGCGCGAACGGTTTGCCCAACCAGATTCTCCATTTTCCATCCGCACGATTCGCGGGCTCGGCTATCGGTTGGAGGCACAGTCATGAAACGATTGCGATTTGTGCTTAAATCCATCTTGACGGTTATCGCTGTAATGTCCATCGTCTCTCTCTTTTGGACTGCGGCATATTTCATCACAGAAGCGCTCTACACCCAATTCGCTTGGCGGCCGCACCCGCTCGTTCGTCAAATCATTTCATCGATCCTCGGCTTTTTGCTGTTCGGGATGACTATGAGCGCGATCAGTCCTTTTTTGCGAAAGCGCGAAAAAGTATTTTGGCAACACTTAATAGATGCCATTAATCGAATCGCCAAAGGCGATTTTCGAGTAAATCTCCAGGCTGACTGGGGCGGACGGAATCATCCGTTTGCCGAACTCGTGACACGCATTAACGACATGGCCGCGAATTTGCAGGCCATGGAAGAAATGCGGCAAGAATTTATTTCTAATGTGTCTCATGAGATCGGCTCTCCGCTCACATCGATCCGCGGGTTCGCCCGAGCGCTCAAAAACGAGGACCTAAGCCGTGAACAGCGGTTGCATTATCTCGACATTATTGAAACGGAGTGCGTCCGTTTGTCGAAGTTAAGTGAGAATTTGCTGCGGTTGGCGATGTTAGACTCCGATCACTACCCGTTTCATCCCACATCCTATCGCTTGGACACACAGCTGCAAACACTCATTCTTCACTGCGAGCCACAGTGGGCGGAAAAAGAATTGAACATGTGTGTCCTGTTTGAGAAAGTCATCATTACAGCCGATGAAGATTTGCTTAGCCAAGTATGGCTGAACTTGATCCATAATGCGATTAAATTTACACCGAAAGGGGGAACCATCACCATCCAGCTACAACGCCGCGGTGAACAAGCCATCGTCACCGTTTCCGATACAGGGCCAGGAATCAACGAACATGACCAGCTCCGCATTTTTGAACGATTTTATAAGGCCGATAAATCCCGCCATCGCGCCGCAGGGGGTAGCGGGCTCGGGTTGTCGATCGCCAAGAAGATTGTCGATATCCATCATGGAATCATCTCCGTGCAGAGCCAGCCGGGAGAAGGAGCGACTTTTACGGTGGAACTCCCCGTTCATGGCCCGGTTTCTTAGCCCTCTCCATTCCCTATGACAAAAACAAACGAGCAGCATGTTCTTCCTTTTGGTGAAACGCCCATTTCGCGACATTGCTCTCGTCATCTAGAAGGTTGTGATGGAATAGAAAACTTTGGTTGAGCGGGAGGATTTCTAAAATGGTGAAACCTTACGAAATCGTTTTTTGTCTGAACAAAAAAACAGACCATGTTCAAGGAAATCATGGTTTTTCACCACCCTCTAAAACAATGGGTTCCTGTTTCGAATATCAAAACGGGCTGAATTCCTTCACTTGAAAGTCAGCCTCTTTCAATCAAGAGATGAACAAACGTCCCGGCTGAGCCCCGGGACGCTTCCTTTCTCTGCTACGCCTCCAAAACAGACGCTGGCCGCTTCTCGTTTTGTACGGATTGAGCAAAATCGTACTTCTTTTCCACATAGACTTGATGCCAAACCATAAACGCCAAGACCGTCCACAGCTTGCGGCTATGATCCGCCTTGTGGCGGGCATGTTCATCCAGCAGCCGATAGAGCACGTCCTTATGGAACAGATGATCAGTTTCGCTTTCGTTGATGAGCTGTCTCGCCCAGTCATACATTTCGTTTTTCAGCCAGTGGCGAATCGGCACGGGAAACCCTAATTTTTTCCGGTTTAACACATGATCCGGTACGATGCCCTCGGCCGCTTTGCGCAAAATATATTTCGTCGTGCCGTTGGCTGTTTTCATGTCAGGGGCGATTTGCCTAGCAACCTCAAATACCTTTTTGTCTAAAAAGGGAACGCGCAGCTCAAGCGAATGGGCCATCGTCATTTTGTCCGCTTTGACTAAAATATCGCCCCTTAGCCATGTATGAAGATCAATATACTGCATCCGGTTGACGGGTGGGTAATGAAGCGTTTCGCGGTAAAAAGGAGCCGTCACCGCCGTATATTCGCGCCCCTCTTGGTACGTTTTGAGCAACGCCGCTTTTTCCTTTTCGCTATAGATTTTCGCATTGCCGACATACCGTTCTTCAAGCGGCGTCGTTCCGCGCTCCAAAAAGCTTTTTCCTTTCATTCCGTCCGGAAGCATCTTCGCGATCACCCGCAACACCGCTTTTACGATGTTTGGCATGCGCGCAAACAGCCGCAACGACTCTGGTTCGCGGTAAATGTTGTAGCCGCCAAACAGCTCGTCCGCCCCCTCGCCGGAAAGCACAACCGTGACATGCTTTCTCGCCTCACGAGCGACAAAATACAGCGGCACAGCCGCAGGATCGGCAAGCGGATCGTCCATATGCCACATAATTTTCGGCAGCTCTTCCATATACTCCTGCGGTGAGATGACATAGCTAATGTTGTCTACCCCAAGCTTCTCTGCGGTTTCTTTTGCGACATCGATTTCACTGAACCCTTCCCGCTCAAACCCGACGGAAAATGTCTTCAGGTGCGGATGGAATTGTTTCGCGATGGCGACGATGAACGATGAATCAATGCCTCCCGACAAAAACGCACCGACCGGCACATCGCTGCGCATATGGACGTTGACCGAATCAAACAGCGCATCGCGGATTTTCTTTACAAGCTCCTCTTCCGATTGGCGAATGGGCTCGAAGGATGCCTTCCAATAACGATGAATGGTGAGCGGTTTTCCGACTTTTTTCTTGAGATAATGCCCCGGCTCCAGCTTGTAAATGCCGGCCGACATCGTCAGCGGCTCAGGGACATATTGGAATGTTAAATAATGCTGCAGGGAATCACCGTTTGGCGATTCCTGTCTGAGGGCCAGCAAGATGCTTTTCTTTTCCGAAGCGAAAAACGTGCGATCTCCTTGCTCCGCATAAAAAAACGGCTTAATGCCGAACGGATCCCGCGCCGCAAACACCGTTTTCTCTTGCTTGTCCCAAATGACAAACGCAAACATCCCGCGCAGCTTTTCGACCGCTTTTTCTTTTTCCGCGCTGTAAAGGGCAACAATCACCTCGGTATCCGAATGCGTCGCAAACGAATATCCTTTCGCCGCCAGCTCTTCCCGCAATTCAAGATAGTTGTAAATTTCCCCGTTAAAAATGATCCAATATCGATCGTTTTCATAAGACAGCGGCTGATGTCCCGCCTCCAGATCGATGATGCTCAAACGCCGAAAACCAAAACTCACGTAGTCATCAAAAAAATACCCCTCATCGTCGGGGCCGCGATGGGTAATCAGGCGGTTCATCTCCACCAACGTTGTTTTCCATGTTTGCTCAATCGCTCTTGGGCGATCATGAATACAGCCAATAAAACCGCACATGGCGATGATTGTCCCCCCACTTTGCTAAGAAGAATCCAAAAACAACACCAAAAACCTTTTTGTTTAAAACTAAAATGATTTATACAAAGACACTTTCATTCTATCGTACACAACATCAAGTTTCAAAAACAATCTGTTTCCATTTTTTCAGGAAAACTGCTTGCAAGATTTTCAGTTTCTCATAATATTAACGATAAAATATGGAGAAAGTGTGAATTTCACCATTTTTGCACATCGATCTGTTACTATAAAAACACACACGTGTTATAAAGGAGTTGAGAATGGCTTGTTAGCGTTTATCCTTTTTTTGACTTTTCTCATCGTTTCCCTTTGTTTTGTTCTCTTGAGAAGACCTCTAAACGGGAGGATGGATCAACTGTCGCTCGGATTGTATATGTCCTGTTTCTTGCTATTGGCCGCCTCATTATCCTATTATGCAAGTTCGGCCCAGACAGGCGATGCCATCAAAGCCTTCATACAGAACAGAAACAGCAGAGAAACCAATCCGTCCCCCAGCAATCAAGCAAAGGAGGCGAATCGATCAGTTGCCTCTTCAAAGAAACAAGCGCTAAGGACATCCGTCCTGATTGACGCCCCCCTTTTGTCTCAGCTTCCGGAACTGCCGAGGGGATGCGAAGTAACCAGCTTGGCCATGCTCTTGAATCATGCCGGCATTCGCGTCGATAAGATGACGTTGGCGAAACAAATCAAGAAAAATCCTACTCCGTATCAAGTGCGAAATGGCCAAGTGTTTTACGGCCACCCAAATGAAGGGTTTGTCGGCGATATGTATACGTTATCGAAGCCTGGATACGGCGTGTACCATAAGCCGATCAAGCAGTTGGCTGAGCGGTACTTGCCTAACCAAATCATCGACTTAACAGGGCAATCGTTTGAGAACATCTATACATACTTGGCCAAAGGCACACCGGTTTGGGTGATCACCAACACCACCTTTCGTCCTCTTCCTCCCTCTGCCTTTCGGGAATGGCAAACCCCGCAAGGCCCGATCAAAATCACGTACCGGGAACACGCGGTGCTCATTACGGGATACGATGAGCAGTACATTTATTTCAATGATCCATTGACCGCTGTCAAAAACCAAAAAGCGCCGAAACAAGACTTTATCGACGCTTGGGTTCAAATGGGACGGCAGGCGATTACCTACCACCGTTAGACATCGGTGAATCCGAATCGCTTGCCTTTTTTTACATTTCAGTTGAACGATTTTCTCCATACATTTTGCACATCTATTTTTTATCATATCATTGCATCTCCCACTACAAGCTTAAGGAGGGAAAACGACATGAAAAAATGGCTGCTTGGCGCCATTTTCGCAGGAGTAGCAGCGATTGGCGCAGCTTGCTCAAATCCATCTTCCATGCAGGGACACGACATGTCCGGCATGAATATGGAAAAAGAAAATACTTCCGCTGAAACGAGCAAGCAGCAATTGCCTTTAGCAACCAATACAGAAGTATTATCCGGGAAAGAAATTCACCTTACTGCGAAGGAAGCGTTATTACCCATTAATGGTCAAATCAAACTCCCGGTATACACGTATAATGGATCCGTGCCTGGTGCACAAATCCGCGTGAAGCAAGGAGACAAAGTAAAAATCGTAGTAAAAAATGAATTGCCGGAACCGACAACGATTCACTGGCACGGCTACCCTGTTCCAAATAACCAAGATGGAGTATCGGGTGTCACGATGGACGCCATTAAACCGGGTGAAACGTTTACGTATGAATTTACAGCAACCGTGCCGGGAACGTATTGGTATCATTCCCATCAAAAAAGCGCCGAGCAAGTGGACAAGGGATTATACGGTACATTAATCGTAGAACCGAAAAATGAAGAAAAAGTCGATCGAGATTACACGCTTGTATTAGATGAATGGATGAGCGACCCGGACGCCGAAAGCCATATGGACATGAATATGAGCGGCATGGATCATAGTAATATGAATAATGGAAATAGCTCTGATAATCAACAAATGGATATGAACAGCATGGGACATAATATGAATATGTACGATATTTTCACGATTAACGGAAAAAGCGGGGCTGCTGTCCAACCGTTAAAAGTGAAAAAAGGCGAAAAAGTGCGGCTTCGTCTGATCAATGCAGGGTACATGTCCCACAAGCTTCATTTGCATGGACATGAGTTTAAAATTGTCGCAACGGACGGCCAACCGTTAAAGAACCCGCAACCAATCAAAGATGAACTGTTGAATATCGCTCCGGGTGAGCGCTACGACATTGAGTTTATCGCCAATAACCCGGGTGAATGGCTGCTGGAATGCCACGGCAATATGAAAGGCACCGATGGCATGAAAGTGAAAATTCAATACGAAGGACAAGCAAACAATACGGACAAAGCAAATGCAAAAGAAAACCTCCCTGTCGCGGATATGACAACATATGGAAAATATGAAACAGGTCCATTTACGTTAGACCAAAAATATGATGTAGAGTATACAATGGATTTAGGAACGGCCATGGGCAAAAATGGCATGATTTTCACGATTAATGGGAAAACGTATCCTGACACAGCGCCTATTCATGTGAAGACAGGAGATTTCGT
This sequence comes from Geobacillus sp. CAMR5420, assembly GCF_000691465.1. Classification (NCBI taxonomy): domain Bacteria; kingdom Bacillati; phylum Bacillota; class Bacilli; order Caryophanales; family Anoxybacillaceae; genus Geobacillus; species Geobacillus sp. CAMR5420. Next base: position 1,305 of record NZ_JHUS01000024.1, on the reverse strand, counting down.
AAAAGTAAAAATCGTGAACAACTCGCCGATGGATGTACATCCGATGCATTTACACGGCCATTTCTTCCAAGTGTTAAGCAAAAACGGCAAGCCGGTCACAGGCTCTCCATTGATAAAGGATTCCTTAAATGTAAACCCTGGTGAAGAATATGTCGTCGCGTTTAAAGCGGATAATCCGGGAAATTGGATGTTCCATTGCCATGACTTGCACCATGCTTCAGCGGGAATGGTGACAGAAGTCAAATATACCGACTACAAATCGGACTATACTCCAGATCCGAATGACACAACCAATAAAGGTGAATAAAAAAGCTGAAGGGGCTGACCCAAAACACAAATGCGTTTTGGGTCAGCCCCTCTTTTCTTATTAGCATATATAGGTATAAAACAATCACCAAAAAACAATATGTTATATTTTGTTTAAGAAAAATCACTCCCTTAGGCCAACCCCTTTTTTGAATAACGAGCTATCCCCAAACAGCGCATACGGTTTGAATTGAAGTCTAACTTTCATTTAGCAATCGTTCAACGTGCTGTTTTAATACAGGAATCTTATTTCGAACGACATCCTACACAATTCGATAATTAATGGAGAAATAACTGTGGATCAGCATATCCCTCATGCCAGCCATCTTTCTCCATTCGATATATGGGGATGCTTGCCTAATTTCGTCTGGAATGTTTTTGGCTGCTTCTCCAATCACTAATATGTTTTTAATGACTGCGTCTGATACTAAATCATTATCTAAAAAGTCATCATAAGAAAGCCCTTGGGTGTACTTCTCAATTTTCTCTGCAGCAGCCAAAATATCTTGCAAAAAGACGCTAGGATCCCTCTGCATACTTAACACTCCTTAAAATAGTTGGCTTTAATCCTGGTTTGATATCATCTACAATCACTAAATCCACTGGTTTTTGAAAATGATCTTCCAAACTCAGTTTCAACTCCATATAATGATCAAACGTCACCGCATTATCCATAAATTCCACCAACACATCAATGTCACTTGATTCCCTTTGTTCCCCCCCGACTGTACGAGCCAAATAACCCGATTCGCTTCACACCATACTTTTTCTTCCACAAATCTAAACATTTCGATATTTCATTAAGGATGTCTTGTTGTGATAGCAAATAACCCCCCTTTTTCCGCGCCTGTTACTTTCATTATAACATCTCGCTTTCTCGATATTCTTCAAGAAGAGAAAAAACTTTCCCCAGCCGAGAACTCGTTTAGGCAATGACAATGTCCCGTTACGCTCTGGATAAAAAAGTGCCCCGTCATCATGATATTATCCCTCTAGTGT
>NZ_JHUS01000023.1:0-4886 GCF_000691465.1 Geobacillus sp. CAMR5420 | reverse complement strand
TTGACAGGGATATGTTCATCACTTCGGGGCACCTTCCGTATGTTATTTCACATCATATCCTTGCTCTTCAATCGCTTCTTTCAGTTTTTCTACGCTGACCTTTGTTTCATCATACTCCACATCGACAGTTCCTTCTTGCAAATGCACTTCTACACGGCTGACGCCATCCAACGCTTGAAGGGCATTGGTCACCGCCGCTTTGCAATGTCCGCATGTCATTCCTTGTACTTGTAATGTAATGGTCATCGTCCATTCCTCCTTGAATGTTTATAGTTTCACGCGTTTCAAACGAAGCGCGTTGGCGACAACCGACACAGAGCTGAATGCCATCGCCGCTCCAGCGATCCATGGCTCCAATAATCCGAAAGCGGCGACCGGAATGCCAATCGTATTATAAAACAACGCCCAGAACAGATTTTGCCGAATGTTTTTCATCGTTTGGCGGCTCAACTCAATGGCTTTCGGGATATGGCGCAAATCGCCGCCGACCAAGGTCACATCAGCGGTCTCGATGGCGACATCAGCTCCTGTGCCAATCGCCATCCCAATATCCGCTTTGGCCAGAGCTGGAGCGTCGTTAATCCCATCGCCGACCATCGCCACACGTTTTCCTTGCTTTTGCAATTCCTCGACGATGTTCGCTTTGTTTTCCGGGAGCACCTCGGCGTACACATGCTCAATGCCTACTTCATTGGCGATCGCTTCCGCTGTCCGTTGATTGTCCCCTGTTGCCATATAGACATCGATGCCCATTTGTTTTAATGTTTGAATCGCTTCTTTCGAGCTTTCTTTCACCGTATCCGCGACAGCAATGATGCCGGCAAGCTGTCCATCGATGGCAACGAGCATCACTGTTTTCCCTTGTTTTTCAAGCTCTACCATTTTATCTTCATGCACAGAAATCGCTACAGAGCGTTCCTTCATCAATTTTCGCGTCCCAATAAGGATGCTTTTTCCGTCAATGACAGCTTCAATTCCGTGGCCGGTAATGGCGGAGAAGTGCTCCAATGGCTTCATCGAAATCGCTTGTTTCTTCCCGTATTCAACAATCGCATGAGCCAGCGGATGCTCCGAAGCGCTCTCGGCGGAAACCGCATAATCGAGCATGTCCTCGCGGAAGGCTAGCACATCGGTGACTTCCGGTTTTCCTTTTGTCACGGTTCCTGTTTTATCGAGTAATACGGCATTGATTTTATGCGTTCCCTCTAGGTACTCACCTCCTTTAAAGAGAATTCCTTGTTCTGCCCCTTTTCCTGTACCGACCATAATCGATGTCGGTGTGGCCAAACCGAGCGCACAAGGGCACGCGATGACAAGAACAGCGATGGCCACCTCAAGAGCTTTGGCCAAATCACCCGGCGCAACGAAGAAGTACCAGATTAGAAAGGAAACAACCGCAATTCCGACAACAATCGGTACGAAAATGCCGGAAATGGTATCCGCCATCCGCTGAATCGGGGCTTTCGACCCTTGCGCCTCTTCAACGATTTTAATGATATTGGCCAGCGCGGTATCTTTTCCGACTTTTTCGGCACGAATGGTCAGTACGCCATTCGTATTCATCGTCGCCCCGATCACATAGTCGCCTTCCTTCTTATCAACCGGAATCGATTCACCGGTAATCATCGATTCGTCTACGGAGGATGCTCCGGCGATGACCGTACCGTCCACCGGGATTTTTTCTCCTGGCTTGACAACGATCGTATCGCCGATCACCACTTCCTCGAGCGGAACTTTTCTTTCTTCCCCATGACGGATGACAGTAGCTTCCTTTGCCTGCAAGCTAAGGAGCTTTGAAATCGCTTCCGTTGTCCGCCCTTTCGCAAGAGCCTCAACGTATTTTCCGACAAGCACAAGCGTAATCAAGACGGCGCTTGTTTCAAAATACAGTCTCGGCATATAGTCAGGATTCCCAAGTGTCCGAAAAGCTTCGTACAAGCTGTAAACGTACGCGGCCGATGTTCCAAGCGCCACTAGGACGTCCATGTTCGCGCTCTTGTTTCGCAACGCCCGGTACGCCCCGACATAGAAAGGACCGCCGATGTAGAACTGAACCGGTGTAGCGAAAAGAAGCTGAAACCACGGATTCATCAAGAGCTGCGGCATCGGCAAGCCAATAGCAAACGGCATATGAGCCAGCATCGTATAAAGCAGCGGCAACGATAAGATGATAGAAATGGCAAGTTGCCGTTGTTTTTGTTTCAACCGCTCTTCTTTCCGGCCAGCATCGTCTTGTTCTTCGTTTCGAATTTGCCCCTTATACCCAAGCTTTTTGATTTTCTCTAAAATGTCTTCGACAGATGTAACACCCTCCTTGTATTCGACCACCGCGCTGTTTGTCGCCAAGTTGACAGCAGCGCTTGTCACACCTTCCATCCGATTTAACCCTTTTTCAATCCGCGTCGCACAGGCCGCACATGTCATTCCTTCAATATCAAGCGTCACTTTTTCCGTCGCAACGCCATACCCCAAATTCTCAATTTTCGTTTCGATATCGGCGATCGTTTGCTTCGATGGATCGTATTGAATCGTGGCTTTTTCCGTGGCCAAATTGACATGGGCTTTGACGCCGTCCATCTTATTTAATACTTTCTCAATCCGATTGGCGCACGCGGCGCATGTCATGCCGGTCACCTTCAGCGTCACGGTTTTCGGCTCTCCCATTTCCCTTTCCCTCCCTTACTTCGAAAATTGTTTCATCACATCCATCAATTCGCGAATCGATTCGTCTCCGCTCCCTTCACGGATCGCTTTCGCCACGCAATGGCTCACGTGGCGTTCAAGCAGCTGCAGCCCGACTTGGTTCAACGCCGCTCTGATCGCAGAAATTTGCACTAAAATATCGATGCAATAACGATTGTCCTCCACCATTTTTTGTACACCGCGCACTTGTCCTTCGATGCGCTTCAAGCGCTTGATAATGCGTTCGATTTCCTGTTCTGTTCGTGGAACCATTTTTTTATCCACATGATGATCTTCATAATGGTTCATCAAACATCACCTCTTTTAATTACATTATACCGGTAATGGGTATAAAATGCAACAGAGATCCCCTCTACAAATCATGTTCACCACAAAACCGTAATCAATACCTGCGCAGGAAAAAGCCCGCTTTCCACAAAAAATTCACAATTTTAATACTTTAATACCATAATAAAACATGACATAACTTATCAATAAGCCGCTGATAAGCAAAAGATTTTCGCCCTGAACGACTATATTGCCGAATTGCAATATACATTCCCCCAAAATTCATATTTCTATCGGTATTAGAAAGGATTCTTCTTTGCGACGAAAAAAATACAACTATAACTACATCACCCTAACCATCTTGAAACGTTCTTCCAAACATTGTTACTGCATCATCTTCTTTAAAACCAATAAGTGATGGTATCGAACACGCCAAGCAATACCATCACAATTCCAGCGGTTTGCTGAATGAGCTTCCCTACCCGTCTTCCTTTTTTCATGACAGCACCGCTCAATCCTAAGTACCAAAGGATGAGGATGAAGAAAATAACCGGTACAGAAGTTCCGACGGCAAAGACGCTCGGCAACAACACTCCATAAGACGTTGAGTATACGAGAGGCATTAGAGTAACAAAAAATAAAACAAACATCGTTGGACAAAAAGCCAACGAAAAGCCAAATCCCATGAAAAACGAACCGATTTTTCCTTTTACCCATCTCTCCGGCACTCTGAACAAAGTGACATTCCAATACATTTTAAAAAGCCCTAACAAATACAAGCCTACGAGAACAAGAATCGGGCCAATCAGCTTTCTTAACCATGGAAAGTATAGTGTCAGTGTACTTTGAATCTCCTTCCCCATCAACCAGACGATCAAGCCTAACCCGGAAAAAGCGATGACCTTTCCGAAAATAAATAAAAGCAGTTCTTTCCAAGCGATCCCCTTTTGCAGAGATTGGTTGCTGTACAACGTGATTGCTCCTAAGTTGCTAGTCAGCTGGCACGGAGCCATCGCTCCGACGATGCCAAGAAGAAACGCTGACAAAACAGGAAGCGCTGTTGTGCTGTTGGCCATATTCAGAAACGGCTGGCTCAGCAGGTTGCTGATTTGGCTTAGGAATGAATACACTCTTCTTCTCACCCTCTCCATCCGTTACTTATATTGTAGCAGTGAATTTTGCAAAAATTATGGAGCGATATATTTTTAGGCAAACAAAAAGACATGCGCCCGCATGTCCCTATATTTCCCCTTCTGATGCTAGTTTTGTCCAACTTCCACCGTTATTTTTTGTCATAAAAATATCCCCGTTCATTGTAACGATCACAATTTCTTTGTCGTTTGCTGGATTAGAAGTTATATACATGATATGATCTTTTTCATCCAATGGCGGAACAGCAAGAACTTCTTCGTGTTTTGTGTCTAATGATTGTTTGATGAGTATAGACTGATCATTCTCTACAGCTGCAAATACAACCGACTTTTCTTGAAACATAAATGTCGTCGTATCAATTTTTCTCGTAAACCGTTCAAACGTATTCCCGTTATCTCTCGAAATGAAAACTCCCTCGGCTGTACTAATCCCGACCATATTTTCATCCGTTGGGTGAGCCACAATCGTTCTCGCTGCCGTTTGCGGCAGGCCATTCAATTGACTTGGCGACCACGTTTTGCCGTCATCTTTGCTGTAAAATACCCCTCGTCCGAGCGTTTCATTTTCTTCTTGATTCACCACATAGATGGTATGGCTTTTATAACCAACCGTCATATAATGGAAATCGGACTGTTTGTGAACTACCCCCACTTAATTTTCTAGCGAAAATTTGAAGTGGGGGCTTCCAAAGAAGTTTGACTGCTTCAAGCAATCCTTATTCTTTGAGGCGTGTCCACTTCGCCGCTAGAGCATAAGACACTCAG
>NZ_JHUS01000022.1:0-76328 GCF_000691465.1 Geobacillus sp. CAMR5420 | reverse complement strand
ATAGAACTTTTGACGCTACCGTTTTATGGATGTTGGTCATCACCATCATAGCAGGGAGAGAGTCCTTTTTGCATGAGATTTGTTTTTGGATTGGTGGCCCCGACGAGCGTGGCGAACAAAAATTCGCTACGCTCGTCGGGGATCCTTCCTGAATTTCACCCACAAATATTTTACTCACACTTTGTGTTCGCATAGGCGGCGGGGCAATAAAAAAACACCTCGATCTCCATCGAGATCGAGGTGTTTTGTGATGACCTGTGAGGGACTTGAACCCCCGACCCCTTCCCTGTCAAGGAAGTGCTCTCCCACTGAGCTAACAGGTCATATCGCTTTCAAACACATTTTTTATTATATATATGCCTTCCTCGTTTGTCAAACACTTTTTTAAAAAAATTAGTGTTCATCATGAAAAAAGGGAAAGCCCGCGCCTCCCCCTTATCGAAACAACCCGCGCTCAAACGGCTCGAGCAAGAGCGGAATGTACTGGCGGCGGGCGGTTTCGTATTGTTCCATGATCCGGCGGCGGTGTTGTTCCGCGAGGGCGACGGTGTCGATCAAATCTGTTTCAAGCTGCGGGCTCGCGGTCGAGACGACATACCGGTCAAGGCCGAGCAAGGCGGCGAAGTCGAACACTTTAAACCGGTAGCCGAGCATGACGGCCGGGACGCCGGCGGCCAGGGACAACAAATTAGCGTGGAGTTTGAAGTTGACGGTGGCGGCAAGAGGCTGAAGCCGCTCGCAGGCGGAGCGGTCGTTCGGCCAGACGATGTACAAGTGAATCCGGTAGCCGGAGGCGATCCACATTTTGGCAGCGCGGGCGAGGGTGTCTTCGACGAGTGTTTCGTGTTGGCCGAATAGGCGATTGTATGTCGTCCCCCAGTTGATGCCGATCGTTTTTTCTTTGTTTGGCGGTTCGGCTGAGGCGGGAGTCTGCAATAACAGCCCTGGATCGCCGATGACGCGGACGTTTGCAGGATAGGCGCCTAACGTTTTTAATACCGCTTCGCTGAGCGGGCCGCGAATGCCGGCAAAGGCGGCCGAGGCGAGGACGGTGCGGAACAGCTCGACGTCGTTGGCGGAAAAGTGGCGGTGAAGCGCTGGCTTAGCGCCTGCACACAAGGCGTCGGTTTCAGCTTCACCGATCCAGTCAATGCCGCTTCCCCATATCCATATTGGTTTTCCAGCTTCGTGCGCCTCTTGCAAAACGGCCATGTAGCCTGGAAGCAAGAGCGAACCGCCGCCGAGCACGACGGCGTCGTACGGGCTCGTATCTTTCCAGTTGACCTTGGGCGTCGATGGGATGATTTGAACGTCCGGGGCGTATTGGCGGGCATAGGAGGCAAAAAGATTCCATAACAGCTCGTCGCCTACGTTTTGAAAGCCGATCCAACCGATATACAACACCTTTTTCATCATGACGATTCCCCTTTCAACAAGGATGCATATACGCCAAGCACTTGGTCGACACACGTTTTGATATGAAACTGCTGTCTCACCCACTCCCGTCCGGCCGTGCCTAGTTGTTCGCGGTATGAGGGGGAGGCAAGCAGCCGTTTTAAGTCTTGGGAAAGAAGATAGCGGCTGCACCCTTGGCGCGAGCCGTGATCGCCAAAGTAACACTCCCATGCTTCGGCATAACCGCTTGGCTCGACAACGCCGAAGTAGCCGTGGTTGCCAGCGGCGAGCACCGGTTTGCCGCATGCCATCGCTTCTAGAGCGACACGGCCGGTGCCGACAACAACGTCAGCGAGTGAGTAATACACAGCCATATCGCTTTGTTCGCCAACGAGATGGAGAAACGACTCGCGGCACGTTTGGTGAATGAGGCGGACAAGGCTCTGCACGTCAGAAAAGCGCGGGCCGTCTCCGACAACGACGGCGTGCAAGTTCGGAAACAGCCGTTTGACATCTTTGCACGCTTTTAAAAACATAAAACAAATGCCAGCTTTCGCCCAGGCGAGGCGGCTGCTATAGACGATGACCAAGGCGTCGTCCGGGATGCCAAGCGTCTGCCGCCCTCCGCGGCCGAGCGGGGCAAACTCGTTCGTGTCAATGCCGTTCGGGATGAGAACCCGTTTGGAAATGAGCGGGACAATATGCCGCTCGACGGGCGGACTGACAGCAATCGCAGCAGAAGCAAGACGGAGCATCTCTTCAAGCTCGGCTGGCGGATAGTACGTGCCATGGGCGGTAAAGACGACCGGGATGCCGCGGCGGCGCGCAGCGGTGGCAGCGAGGATGCCGGATGGCGTCTGGTGGGCATGAACGATCGAGATGTTTTCCTTCTTCATCACCGCCTCAAGCTGCTGAATGAGCTGTTCTTTCCGTTGTTCGTCTATCTCGATCGCTGTTGGAAAATCGATGAAATAAATTGAACAGCCGGCTTCCCTAAAACGATCGGCCAGTGACCCGCCGCGGGCGGCGACGGCCACATGAACGCCGCGGGCGGCCATTTCTTTCGCTAGGCTGAAGGCGTGCGTTTCCGTTCCTCCAAAGTCAAGGCCATCTAGCACCATGAATACGCGCATGATCAGCTCCCTCCTTTCTTATAAAACTGGCGCGAGCGCTGTTGCGGATGGCTGCGGTAGTAGTACAAAATGTCAGGCAAATTTTCCACTTCCAGCTTGGCGTTTAAACATTTGACAATAAACTCATAATCTTCGGCGCCGCGAATCCGCCTTGTCGGCCCGCCGAGTTGGTCAAACACGGCGCCGCGGAACATGATCGTGCCGTGGCAAATGCAATGTTTCCCTTCCGCATAGACGCGGCGGATGTCGCGCCCGTAAGCGAGCCAGTTGGCGGGCGTCTTTCGGTCGAAGTGTCCGTCGGGAAAGGCGGCGTAATTCGTGCCGATTAAAGCGATGTGCGGGTGCTCGTTCAAAAATTTCCATTGTTTTTCGAACCGCTCCGGATGGGAAATATCGTCGGCGTCATGGACAGCGATGTACTCACCTTTGCTTAAAAAGTAGCCGACATTGAGCGCCCCGGCAAAACCGACGTTGCGCGGGAGTTTGATATAGACGACCGGGAAGAACGGGGAATGGTCGTTCATCCACCGCTTCACGACTTCTTCGCTCCCATCGTCCGATCCGTCATCGACAATAATCGCTTCAAACTGGCGATATGTTTGATTGAACAGCCCATTTAGGCAGTCCTCAATATAACGGGATGCGTTATAACACGGAATGACGACGCTGATGAAGTCTTTTTTTCGCTCTGGCACCATCATCAATCACCTCATCCACTATATATCCATTTTTTCTCTTAACGGTGAGAGGCAATCGTTGATTTTTTAGGAAAACAGTAGAATTGTCCTATCATTTACCTGTCATTCCCCCGACAAAGTTCAACCGTTTTCCCCATGCCCGTGGCTAAAAAAATCGTTCTTTCTTCCTCGGATACGCACCCGTGTCGAATGAAAGAGCGGTGCATAACGTAGTTAACGAATGGAAGAAAAGGAAGGAGGAAGAGGCGTTGGGACATAAACATTTGCGCGAAGCAGTGAAAGAGCTGAAAAAGATCCGCAAATGGCTTGAAAAACTAGATTTGGATGATTCGGCCGTCGAACAAATTGTCTCTCTATTAGAAGCCATCGCCGATCACGGGGAAGATGCCGAACGAATTTTGCGCCGCATTCTTGATGAGGAGCAAGAACAGCGGGACATTTTGGAGGACGAGCGCGAACTGTTGCAAGCCATTTTGACCGAGTTGCGCACAGGGGCGCCACCCGCGGAAGATATTGGCGACGAGCTCGAGGACTTGATTGGGGAGAGAGTAGAAATTACGGTCAATTTCGGCCCGGTGAGCGGCACAGTCATCGCCGTCCGAAACGATTATGCCGTGCTTGAGGATGCGCTCGGGCGTTTCGTTTACATTCCGTTTGCCAGCATTCAAGCCATCACCCGTTTAGAAGGCTGATGAAAAACAATGGATTCGCTCGATTTATGAGAAATCACAAGGAATGAAGTGATGGTGTTGCAAGGTTTTTCAATTTGAGAAACACTGTTGGAGAGCAGTATTTCTCCTTAAATCACCGGCCTTTTAGACTGAAAGGAGGGAGGAGACAATGGACTTTGCGACCACATTCGAAGAGCAGCTCCGCCGCCTCATCGGGGAAACGATCCAAGTCGCGACGGACAACAACTTAATAGAGGGACGACTCACCGATGTCGAGGACGGAACGATCGAGCTTAGGGCGGAAGCGGGCGGATACGAGCGGGAAACGCGCACGGTGCTCATTCCGCTGACAGCCGTCAACTTTGTTCGGGAAGTGTAACGAAAAAAACAAAGGTATGCATCCGCCGAAACGATGCATACCTTTGTCGTTACCGCGTCGGAACGACCGATGGATGCTCATTGACAAACGACAACGCCTGCTCAAAATCGGCGATCAAATCGTTGACATCCTCAAGCCCGACGCTCAGCCGCAACAAGCCGTCGGTAATGCCGCGCCGGAGCCTCTCTTCTTTTGGCATCGCCGCATGCGACATTTTCGCTGGGTGCGATAAAATTGACTCGACCGCCCCAAGGCTGACAGCAAACACCGGCAAGCGGACGTTTCGGACGAACGTCCGAGCCGCTTCTTCATCGGCTAAACGGAACGACAGCACAGCGCCAAACCCGGCCGCCTGATGGCGCTGGATGTCATGGCCTGGGTGGTTCTCCAGCCCCGGATAATACACTTTTTCGACCTTTGGATGACAAGCCAAATACTTGGCGATGGCGGCCGCTGATTCAGACGACTGCTTCAGCCGAACGTGGAGCGTTTTTAATCCCCGCAGCACAAGCCACGCATCTTGGACGCCAAGGACGGCGCCAAACGCGTTTTGCAGTTTGTACAATTCTTTTCCCAATTCCTCGTCTTTCACGACCGCCAGCCCGGCGACGACGTCGCTATGGCCGGCTAAAAATTTCGTGGCGCTGTGAAGGACGACATCGACTCCAAGATCAAGCGGCCGCTGCAACGCCGGCGTCATGAACGTATTATCCAAGAATGTCAAACAGCCATGCGCCTTCGCCAACTTGACGACGCCTTGAATATCGGTCACTTTTAACAATGGATTGGACGGCGTTTCCATATAAATGACTTTCGTGTTCGGCCGGATGTTTTCCGCCACTGCGTTTAAATCGGTCATATCGACAAACGTATATTCAATGCCAAAGCGGCCGAGCACCTCCGTAATCATCCGGTACGTGCCGCCGTAGACGTCTTCGGTCACGAGCACGTGGTCGCCTTTTGAGAGAAGCAAAAACGCCGTTGAAATAGCCGCCATGCCAGAGGCGAACGCAAACCCGCGCGTTCCGCCTTCTAACGCCGCGATCGTTTCCTCAAGCGCCTCGCGCGTCGGGTTGCTGGAGCGGCTGTAGTCGTATTTGCCGAATGAATCGAAATCGAACTGATGGAACGTGGAGGCGTGCTGGATCGGCACGCTCACCGCCCCCGTTTCGCGGTCGACTTTCCATTCGTTATGGAGCAGTTTCGTCGAAAACGCCCATTCCTGTTCCATCGCTTACACCTCTTTCATGTTTTTCAATGCCTGCGCCAAATCGGCGATCAAATCGTCAGCGTGCTCAATGCCGACCGAGAAACGGAGCAGCCGGTTGCAAATACCGTTTTGGATGCGGATTTCCTCAGGAATGTCCGCATGCGTCTGCGTCGCTGGGTACGTAATAAAGCTTTCGACTCCGCCCAGGCTTTCCGCGAACGTAATGAGGCGCAAGCTTTTTAAAAACCCGTTCACCCACTTTTCATCGGCAATCCGGAACGACAGCATCCCGCCTCTTCCTGGATATAAGACGTCTGTAACATCTTCATGTTCGCGCAAAAAGGCGCTGATGCGCTTGGCGTTTTCTTCATGCTGGCGCATCCTTAGCGCCAGCGTTTTCATCCCGCGAATCAACAGCCACGAATCAAACGGCGACAAAACCGCGCCGATGGCGTTCTGATACTCGGCCAGGCGTTGACAGAGCTCCTCGCCCTTGGCGACGACAAGGCCAGCCAACACGTCGTTATGGCCGCCTAAATATTTCGTGGCGCTGTGGATGACAATATCGGCGCCTTGTTCGATCGGGCGTTGAAGCACCGGTGTATAAAACGTGTTGTCAACGATCAACAAAAGCCCATGCCGCTTGGCGAATTCGGAGACGGCGCGGATATCGGTCTCATGCATAAGCGGGTTCGTCGGTGTTTCCAGGAAAATCGCTTTCGTTTTTTCGGTGATACACGCTTCCACCGCAGCGAGATCAGCAAAATCGACGTAATGGAATCCAAGACCATACTTGCGCCAGCCGCGCTCAAACAGGCGGTACGTGCCGCCGTAAAGGTCGGCCGATACGAGAAACTCATCTCCGCTCTCAAACAAGGCGAGCACCGTCTGAATGGCGGCCATGCCGGAGCTGAACGCATAGCCTTGGTCGCCGCCTTCCAGTCTCGCGATTGCTTCTTCGACGATTTTGCGCGTGGGGTTGCCGGTGCGGATGTAGTCAAACCCGGTCGACTCTCCGATGCCGGCATGGCGGTAGGCGGTGGAAAAATAAACCGGCGGGTTGACCGTCCCCGTCACCGTTTCGCTCCGGTTGCCAATTTGCGCTAACAACGTCTCCAGTTTCTCCATCTCATCTCTCTCCTTCTGCTGAAAATTCCATCATGGATCAACGGCCGACCACTTAATGCCCAACGAAGCACCACTGTCCGTTGGGCAGCGGCCAAGCGCCTTCGTCCGAAACCGCCTCGCGGTTGATGGAAGCGGCCGCTTGAGTAAATAAAAAAAGTCTTCTAAGAAGAAGACTTTTCCATACGCACATGGTCATGCTTCTTCTTATCTGCCGAATTGAATGCTCAATTCGCTGGATTTAGCACCTGGCCGCCGGGCGGCTGGTTGCTGAAGCTTCATTGGGCCAGTTCCCTCCGCTTCTCTTGATAAGAATGGGACGCGTATTCAATTTTTTTAAATTTAATAAAAATGTAACGCATTCCCCACGTTTTTGCAAGCCATTTTTTTGTCAGCGGTGCGATTCGGCAAATTCGCGAAAAATTCGAGCCCTTCATTAACATCTTTGGGCGCAAATATGTTACAATAACAGATGAACTTACGCTTTCATGGAGGATGGTCATGGCGACAGCAACAGGAACGATGCGCGACTGCAAGTTGTACAGCGGAGAGCTGCAAGAAGAAATCGAACTGCTCATCTACTTGCCAAGCAATTTTTCGCCGCTTTACAAATATTCTTTATTAATCGCGCAAGACGGCAAAGATTATTTTATGTATGGAAAAATGAAAACCGTCATCGAAACGCTGATGGAAGAAGGAACAATCGACCGGACGATCGTCGTCGGCATCCCGTATCGGAACGTCAACGACCGCTACGAGAAATACCACCCGGAAGGACGAAAGCACGAAGCATACCTTCGTTTTTTAGCCCATGAGCTCGTCCCGTTTTTGGACCGCGAACTGCCGACATACCAAATGGGCAAAGGCCGGGCGCTGATCGGCGATTCGCTCGGCGGAACGGTGTCGCTTCTAGCCGGGTTGTTGTATCCGCATACATTTGGGAAAATCGCCATGCAGTCCCCCTATATCGATGACTCGGTATTGGCGCGCATCCGCTCATTCCGCGATCCATCGCTCCTTTCGCTTTACCATTCTGTTGGCACAGAGGAAACAGCGGTGAAAACGACGGATGGCCATGTGCGCGATTTTATCACCCCGAATCGAATGGCGCGGGACTTGTTTATGGAAAAAAGGTTTGCTTATACGTACCATGAGTTCGAAGGCGGCCATGCGTGGACGTATTGGCAGCCGGATGTACCCCGGGCCGTAGCCGCTGTTTTATCATTATAGGACAAAACGGAGCAACTTCAAAGATGTCGAAGCCGCCGCATCCATTCCGTGCGTTTCCTGTGCATGGAAAAAGAACTGGTTCAAGGAGGGAAAACAAAATGAAGTACGGCATTGTGATCTTTCCGCCAAAACGGATTCAGGACTTCGCCAACTCGTACCGGAAACGGTACGACAGCCATTACGCCCTCATCCCGCCGCATATTACGCTGAAATACCCATTTGAAGCGGATGAGGAGCAAATAAAAAAAATGGCGAAAGAGTTGCGCCGCATTGCGGCGGAAACACCTCCCATTCCGATCAAAGTGACGAAATTCAGCTCGTTTTACCCGACAAGCAACATCATTTATTTGAAGGTGGAACCAAACGACGTGCTCGAGCGCCTTCATGAACAACTGCACAGCGGCTTGTTCGCCGGAAAGCCGGAGTTTGTGTTCGTGCCTCACATTACGATCGGCCGCGATTTGCCGGGCGCAGAATATGCGGACGTCTACAGCCAGCTGAAGCTGCAAGATGTGCACTTCGAGGAGACCGTCGACCGCTTCCATCTTCTCTATCAGCTGGAAAACGGCTCGTGGACCGTCTATGAAACGTTTATCGTCGGAGGAAAGGAAACGGTCTGAGATGAACATTGCGATTGGCACAACGCAAGATCGCGCTTTGTACGAAGACGCCTTGCGCGTCCGCCGGCTCGTATTCATTGAGGAGCAAAACGTGCCGGAAGACGAGGAAATCGACGCATTCGAGGACGACTCGTTCCACCTCGTCCTGTATGATGGCCAAACACCGGTGGGTGCTGGGCGACTCCGTTTCATTGACGAAGGCGTCGGCAAAATCGAGCGCATTTGCGTCCTGCCGTCCTACCGCGGCCGCGGCGCCGGACGGATGGTGATGGAAGCGATCGAACAGCTGGCGAAAACAAAAGGGGCGAAAACGGCGAAACTGAACGCCCAGACGCACGCAGAACCGTTTTACCAAAAGCTCGGCTATACGACCGTCTCCGGCGTCTTTATGGACGCCGGCATCCCACATGTCACGATGGTGAAATCGCTCGAATGATGGCCATAGAACAGCCTCGTCTACACTGATCCAAGGCTTGGGATCATCGAACATCGTTTCGCTCTCCTGAGCCAAGCAGAGCAAAAGGGAGCTGTGCGCACGCAAGCTCCCTTTTGCTTACTTTTTGTTGTTCAGCATATTGGCGATCGTATTGAAATCAATTTGCTTGCCGTTATGGACGATCGCCTTGACGATTTGATCCTCAAGTTCTTTTGGCACTTTCCGGTTGGCAATTTGCGCCACCCGCTTCACCACTTGGCGCACCGTTTTTTCATCGCTGAAATTGGCGTTTTGCAGCGAGTTGGCGAGCTCAAAAACGTCTTTCATATTGACACCTGTTTTCTTTTCGATGTTTTTAAAAAATTGCTGATCCATCGTTCCGCCTCCTTCTCCCTGCTATATCGTATGATGCTCCCGCCTCGGCGTGCATCAAATTAGGGAAAGAAAAATACGAGCCGCTCCGTGGCGCCGAAACGGCCCGTACCCCTTTCGCTTTTTCCGTTAGGCGACAAATGCCGCGCCGACAATAATCAACAAAATGAACAACACGACAATCAGCACAAAGCCACCGCCATAGCCACCGCCATAGCCGTAGCCGTAAGGATAACCATAACCGCAGAAGCCCATCATAATGTGCACCTCCTTCTCCGTTTACTGTATCGTATTCACCGGCTTAGCGGGGCGTATGGGCGCAAAGGCCATTTTGTCATCCAAATCGGCGGAACAGCTCGGCAAATTCCCGCTCCTTTTTCGCAAACCATTGCTCGATGTAGTCTAAGTTGCCTTGCACACTTTTTAAAAATCCATTGTTCAATTTTTCGATTTCTTGCAACTGTTTGTTAAAGTCCTTTCCCCATTGTTCAAACAGGCGGATGAACGTTTCATGCCCTTCTTTGCGTGACGCAACCCAACCTTCGAGCGCCTTTTCCAGTTCTTTGCTCACACTTTCCCCCCCTTTCTTACTGTTGTATGCAAAAACGACTGCCCGAGGTGAAGGCATCCCCGTTCTTTTTTTGCCTTGCCATATGATAAAGTAAAGATGAACGTCAACATGAAAGGGAGGAAACGAATGTGAAACGCATTGAAACAGTGGAGCAATTCGAGGCGGTCATTTCCGGTGATAAACCAACGATCATCAAGTTTTACACAACTTGGTGTCCGGACTGCGTGCGCCTCAATATGTTCATCGATGACATCGTTCGCGACTATAGACAATATGATTGGTTTGAAATCGACCGTGACCAGTTTCCGGAACTTGGCGAGAAATACCAGGTACTTGGCATCCCGAGCCTGCTTGTCTTCCGCAACGGAAAAAAAATTGCTC
The DNA here is from genome assembly GCF_000691465.1 of Geobacillus sp. CAMR5420. Taxonomy (NCBI): domain Bacteria; kingdom Bacillati; phylum Bacillota; class Bacilli; order Caryophanales; family Anoxybacillaceae; genus Geobacillus; species Geobacillus sp. CAMR5420. The sequence goes on along the minus strand of NZ_JHUS01000022.1, from coordinate 66,107 downwards.
ATCTGCACAGCGCTGACGCCAAAACGCCGGAAGAGGTGCGCGCCTTTTTGCAGTCCCTGCCGGAGTAAGACGGGGCGGCATCCTTGCCTCGCCAGAGAAGAAGGGCAACAAAAAGAGGCTGTCCGAGAAGGAAGCTTTCCTTCTCGGACAGCCATGCGAATGAACAGACAGCTCCTTATGGATCGCCGATTGTGGAAACGGAAGCCGTCAATATTCAATTTCGTCGTAGTCTTTCGGCTGGCGCGTCAGCTGCGGGCTGTCAAACATCAATTCAATCGAAATTTCCTCATCGGTCGTCCGCGTCCGCTCGGAGCGGTCGTTTGGTTTCAATTGGACTTGAATTTCCTCATCCGTCGTTTTTATCCGTTTGTCTTCCATCGTCTTTTCCTCCTGTGTCATCAGTTTCGCAAGAGCGGTTCGACTTTTTGCACAAGCTCTGCCATTTTTGCGGCGTTTCGTTCATACAGCGCCTTCGCCTCTTCGGAATTCGTCTGCAACGCATACAGCTCCAGATCAGCCTGCACTTTTTTCATCGCGGCCAAGAGCAGCTTTTTCTCCTGCGGCTCGGCAATTTGGATCTTATCATCGTACAAATCGATCGTCAGCTGTCCGTATGAATCGACTTGGGCGAGAAACACATTTTCAATCGCCACTCCTTGTTTGTCAAGCTGTTCCTTCAGCCAGCCGCGGCCAAGCCCCATCGTAGCGAGTGGCTCATCCAAAATCATGCCGTCCATAATGACCGTTTGCGGCTCTTTTTCCCGCGGTGGGTTTGGGAACACATCTCCGACGGTGAGCGGCTGCTTTTCCCGCTTCAGCAACACGTTCAAGTCGCCGTTTGGCTCAAGCACCGCAAACTCGACGTCGGCGACGCGGAACACATCTTTTTTGCGCAGCTGTTCGAGCAGCTCGTCAACCGTATATTTCTCCCGTTTCAAGTTTTCCTCTAAAATTTTGCCGTTTTTAATAAAAACCGTGGAATTGCCCTCGACAAAATCGCGAAATTTCTTGTTGCGCAGCGAGAGACGAGCGACAGCCACTGGAAACAGCGACCAAATCAAAATGCTGGTGATGCCTTCTTGCAACGAAATTCCTAAATCGACCGACATCGTTCCAGCGATATCGCCGACGGTAATGCCGACGATGTATTCAAAAAACGACAATTTTGATAATTGCTTTTTGCCGAGAATGCGGGTGATAACAAACAACCCGATTAAAATGCAAATCGAACGAATGGCGGTTTCTAACCATATAGGCATCGATCATGCTCCTTACTTTCCGTGGTATTGCGGCTCTTCGAACTCGAGCCGGCCGATCCGGTCTTTGATGTCCGCGATGATCTCCTCTGTCGCAAGCATCGCTTCATGAAACGTCCGTTGCGCCGTTTCATCCTGGGAAGTGAGCGCCAGCTGTTGCAGCCCAGCGTGAATGCCTTTTAAGCTCGCCAACGTTTGTTTCACCTGCGAAGCAACGGTCATGGAAGATCCCTCCTATCCTTTCGGGCGGAACAAGAGCGCCCCGATAAACCCAAAGACGATCGCCGCGGAGATGCCGGCGCTCGTCACTTCAAACATGCCGGTCAATACGCCGATAATGCCGTGTTTTTCCGCCTCTTGCATCGCGCCGTGAACGAGCGCGTTTCCAAAGCTCGTAATCGGAATCGTCGCCCCGGCGCCGGCAAAATCAATGAGTGGCTCATACAAACCGAATCCATCCAAAATCGCCCCGACGACGACGAGAATCGTCAACGTATGCGCAGGTGTCAGTTTAAACACATCCATCAAAATTTGCCCGATCACGCAAATCAGCCCGCCGACGACAAACGCCCAAAAAAACATAGCCAACACGCTACGCCTCACCTCCATACTCGATCGCCACCGCGTGGGCGATGCATGGAATCGTCTCGTTTTGCTGGAACGATAGCGGCGACAATAGCGCTCCTGTCGCGACTGCCAAAATGCGCTTCAGCTCGCCGCGCCGCATCCGTTTGATGAGATGCCCGTAAACGACAACGGCGGAACAAGCCGCCCCACTTGCGCCGGACAAAACCGGCTGCCCATCGCGGTAAATGAGCAGTCCGCAATCTTGGTAGCGCTCTTCATCGATGTCAATGCCGTGCTGACGCAGCAAGTCAAGGGAGACTTGGCGTCCGATTCGCCCTAGATCGCCGGTGACGATCAAATCGTAATACGATGCATCGATTTGCATGTCGCGCAAATGCGCCTCAATCGTATCGACCGCCGCCGGCGCCATCGCTCCACCCATGTTGAACGGGTCGGCAAGCCCCATATCCACAACGCGGCCGATCGTCGCCGCGGTCACGCGCGGCCCGTCCCCTTTCGGGCTGACGATCGCCACGCCAGCTCCCGTTACTGTCCACTGCGCCGTCGGCGGCTTTTGCCCGCCGTATTCCGTCGGGTAACGAAACTGTTTTTCGACGGCAGCGTTGTGGCTTGAGGCTCCGGTTAATATATAATCTGCCCCGCCGTAGTTGGTAATAAAAGCGCTTAGCGCCAGCCCTTCCATCGAAGTGGAACAGGCGCCAAAAACACCGAGATACGGCATGCCGAGCGTTCGGGCAGCAAAGCTTGTCGGGGTCATTTGGTTGATCAAGTCGCCGGCGATGAGAAATTGCACTTTTTCTTTCTCTAGGCCGGCTTTTTCCATCGCCTGAAACGCTGCTTCCTCCATGAGCACGCGGTGCGCCTTCTCGTACGACTCCTCTCCGAGCCATAAATCTTCGTGAAGAAGATCAAAGTCTTCCGCGAGGCGGCCGTTTGCCTCAAACGGCCCGCCGACCGCCGCTGTTGCGATGATTGCCGGCTTGTTCGCAAACACCCATGTGCGGTGCCCTTTCAGCATTACAATCCCCCCCACTGGGTCGCAATCGTTTTGACAAGGGCGATAACAAAGGCGGCAAACGTACCGAACAAGATGACCGATCCGGCGAGCTTGAACATGTTCGAGCCGACGCCTAACACAAATCCTTCCGTCCGGTGCTCAATCGCCGCCGAGATGACGGCGTTGCCAAACCCTGTCACCGGCACGGCGCTTCCCGCCCCAGCGAATTGGGCGATCCGGTCATAAACGCCAAGCCCAGTTAAAATCATCGACAAAAAGACCATCGTCGCCACCGTCGGATTGCCTGCCGTTTGCTCGGTAAAGTCAAAAAAATACATGTAAAAATAAGAGATCGCCTGTCCAATCACGCAAATGATTCCGCCAACGAGAAACGCGCAAACACAGTTGCGAACGATAGGGCGCTTCGTTTCCCGCTCTGTTTCGAATAAATGATATTCCTGCTGAACCGGGGTCAGCTTTTTCCGTTTTTCATTCGCCATAATGACACCTCTTATGTTTGCTCTTTGCTTAGCTTTTCAATGCGCCTGATTTCCCGATTGACTTTTCGTTCATCCCAGCGTCGATTGTCCATGTTAGCTTTTAATTCCTTCGTCTTCCAAAAAATTTTCAAATCGCTCGAGGAAACAACGTCATAGCCAGGAAACAGGTCGCGCAGTTTTTGGTCAATGTCTTTCTCAATTTGTTTTCGACTCCACCGCTTCATATGGGGAATTTGATAAGCAATGAGCAACCGATCCCCGCTGTTGACCGCCACCACGTCCCGAACATCGTCGCGCCCGCGCAAATAGCTGGCCGCCCGCTCGGCCGGACCTTGGTTCAGCTCCGCATGTTTCGCCGTCCCGGACGTTTGGGTTCTCAGCAGGTTTGCCCCTTGCAGCGATTGCTTTTGTTCCGTTTCTTCTTTGGCGCAGCCGCCGACCGCGATCATCGCAACGACGGCCGCCAACCACCATTTTTTCATCTTCATCAACCCATTCGTTTTTATGTATTTCCGCCAAGTCGGGAAAGGTTGGCGTGCTGTGCCAACCTTTCCGCCTAAACCATCCCATTCGCTTCTGCGAAGGTTATTGTTGTTTATATTGTGGCTCTTCGTTTTGAATTTCTTGCATGCGCGAGTTCACCAAATCAATGACCGCCTGCGTTTGTTGGGCAGCTTGTTGGTAAAGCTGTTTCGCGGCTTGGTTTTCGGTTTGCAAAGCAAACGTTTCGAAGCTCGCTTGAGCCGATTTTAACCCCGCCAATGTTTGTTTCACTTGTGTTGCAACCGTCATGATTCATGTCCTCCTTATATGGTGTAAGATGGGTGGTGACAATGTTTAGAATGGTTTTTCGCCGCCAAATTATAATTGTCATTTTCTGCAAAACGTTCTCCCGCCTTTCCAGCCTTTCCGGGCACGAAAAGGGCGCCTTCTGCAGGCGCCCATACGGTTTACGACTTATCATCAACTTTGTCGGAATAACCGCGGCCGAGCGACGGGTTGTTTAAAATACCGGCCATCACCAAAATGCTTAAGAAGGCATGGTACAGTTGTTCATATTTGCCAAGATCAATGTCGACGCCGAATGTCTCAAGCGCAATCACGGCAAACGATCCGATTGCCAGCCAAAGCCCGTAATTTTTAAAACGCTCCACCGTTTGCGTCCCCCATTTGCTTTATGGCTAGATCCACGAGAACGGTCTCCGTTCTCCTTCGTTTCGATCATGGCCTCCTTCACCATGTTCTTCCTTATCCCGGTCCCGCACATCTTCAACGGCTTCCATTTCCGTATCATCGCGGTGCGGGAACAACCATGGATCGCGGATGCGGCCGCGCGGCATAATGACGATGTCATCGGCATGAATGATCAATTTATCGACATGAATCACTTTCGCTTTTTTCCGATCCGACATGCCCTTCCCTCCTTCCTTTCGCCTAGTTGCACTGTTAGACTATGCAAGGAGGCGAAGCGAAGTATAGGCATCTCTCACAGATTTCCGTTATTTCTTCTTGATGACGGCTGGCCGACCGCATCCGCATCCGCTCGGACGCCGCACAGGCTGCGTTGTCGAAGAAAGCACCCTTGTCACCGGTTTCGACGGAGTAGGCTTCTTCATTCCTCATCCCTCCATCCCGAAAAAGTGTAGCCCTCGCCGATCAACCAATTTATGTTCAAGTCCATTTCCGTACGATTCGTCTCTAATCGAAACGGCATAAAAACAAACAATGTCTAACGGCGAGAGAAAAAGCGAGCGGCTACTGCTATTGTATGGCTTGGCGAGCCAAGGGTGCCTCTCATTTTTCGTTTCGCTCCGGGTGTGGCATGATGGCATTTTCTTGCCTCAGTGTGCGGAAAAACCAGCTGTCCGGCCGTTCGTCCTCATCTGCCTTGCCCGTTTTTTCGCTCCATGGCGATTGCAGCAGCTGGCGGCGAAGCTCGTCATTTTCCTTCGCCAGCTGTTTGAGCTGCTCGTAGCGCTTGGCGCTTTGGTAAGCCAGTTCCTTTAACACAATGTTTTCGGCTTCCACCTCTTTCAGCCGGCGCTCCAGTTCAGCCATTCGCTCAGCAAGCCGCTGTTCACCTGTCCCCCTTCTCTCTTCATTCATCGCCCCATGTTTGTCTTTCATCATTCGACATCTCCTCCTTTGATTCATCGTTGTCTGCACCCACCAGCAAAAAATCCGCATCTGTCCCAACACATTTACCTAAGCCGTTCCATAGTATACAGTAGTCCCAAACCACCAGGCGTTGGGGAACAACTGAACGATAGGAGGAACGAAGAAAATGGGTCATCATCACCGTCGCGATACAGAAAGAGTATGCATCAGAACGCGCAAAATTTACGACTGGGTGACGCGCCAAGTCGATGTGCCATTGCGAAGCTTCAGCGGCGAGGATTTGGAAGCGATTTTCCCGATGGACCACTGCCAGCGGGAAGGAACGATTTGCGATTTTTTGGGAGCGCAACATACAAACCCGCAACACTTGACGATCCGCTGCTTCCTGACAGACGCCGACGGAAACCCGATCGACTCGGTCGTTGACCAGGACGCATTGATTTGCCAGGAAATTACGCAGCCAAACGGCCGGCAGTCCGTAAACGTCACCCTTCCTTCTGGGGAAACGGTGACGCTGCAAAAAGTCAAAGCGCTCATCAAAGGGCATGTCGTCGTGCAAATTGTCAGCCCAGCCGGCACGGTCATTTGCCAATCGAAACCAATTCCGTTCGCTACAGCACAAACGTTCATCTTGTGCGCCCCAGAAGGCACGCAGCTCAACTGCCATATTTCGTTCTTCGAATGCGACACGAGCCTAGTCTGCACAGACAACTTTGCACAACTTGATGTTTCCATCACCTTATGCCTTGAAGTCCAAGTGGAAGCTGATGTCAAAATCGAAGTCGAAGCTCGTTTCTGCCAACCGCGCGAAGAATTGGCCGAAGCCGTGCTTTGCCCGACAACCAAATTCCCGCCGCAATGCCCGGACGTATTCCCGGCCATGTAGCGTCCTGCACCGTTCAGGCTGTTGTTCCAACAACAGCCTTTTTTATATGGCATGCACCCGCAATGGATACATAAGATGAGAATGGAAGGGGTGGAAACCGTATGAAAAACAAAAACGACCAACATCTCCGTCTGCAGCAGCAAATCATCCACTACCGGTCAGAAGCAGCCTCATGCCGGCAACAAGTGCAGCAACTGGAGGCCGAGTTGGCCAAGGAAAAAATGCGCAGCGCCTATTTGAAAGAGAAGCTGCGTGAAGCAGAAACAACCAACGTTGAAACGTACAAGAAAAAAATCGCCGCCTTGGAACGCCAGCTTCTGTTGTGTGAAATTGCACTGGAAGAAACGCGATATAACACCTCAAAAGAGACACAGACACCAGCGTTTGAACGAGCTGCTGCCGTGTCAGCGTTGTTTCACTATTCTGTCGTCGTTCCGACGCATCTTGATGAGGAGGAGCTGACCATCATCGGCGATTTCATCATTCGCAATCACGGAACAGCGCCGCTTCACCATTTGATTGTCTGTCTCCGCCTTTCGCCTCCAAAAACGGCGGTGCTCAGCGGGAAAATTGTTTTGCCAAACAGCGGACGGGCCGAGCAGGAAACGCTGATCTCCAATAGCGCGGAAAGCTGGACGTTCACCCACGAAAACTGGCGGGAAAAAGTGCGGCAAAGCGGGGAATACTGGCTTGCCCCGCTTTATGACGCCCCGCTTGAACCAAGCGAGGAGCGGCGCTTTTCCCAGTTCGAAATCACTGTTCCCCCGTCCAGCAATGCCCGCTCATTGACGGTTGATGGATTCGTGTATTGCGCAGAACTGCCAAAGGGCGTTCCTGCCGCCAACCATATTGCCATTCAATGGTGACCCGCTCGTTTTCCGCCTTCATGCCGACCAGCGGCGCACCTGCTGTTTGGGCCGGCCGTTTTGGGCCGGCTCCGCTATTTCCTATTTCAAACAATAGCAGTTGGACGTTTCCTTCCATCAACGTCATCCCGACAAGCTGCGCGGCTGTTTTTGCATCACCGGCTGACGACGACTTCCATCCACACCGCCGGCCATTCCTTCAGCGAACGTTGCCCAACCAGCATCAGCGATTCGCTGTCCATTTTTTGACCAAAACGACGCCCGCCGGCATCCCTCATTGGCTGTGTCATGACCTCAATAGCCGCCTTTCTCCTTACGACAACCATTTACTAACGATCGTCTCCATGATCGCCGCCCCGCCGGCAATCGCTAGAAGCATAATGAGCGGCTCAAAAACATTCGGCCAAAGCATTAGGCCAATATAACAAAACGCCGCACACCAGATCCCCGTGCACCAGTAGCAGCTCAGCAGTTCGCCAAACCAGCGACGCAGCCCGCCTCCCTTGAAAGAAAGAAACACTTGTTTGCTTCCGTCCGGAAGCTCCTGCTCCGTCCATTCGTGAAAGGGACGGCGAATCCAGGCGGTGATCGCGTCATATACGATGAGCCGTGTCAGGCGAAAGCTGGCTAAACAAAGAAGGACAAATGAAAACGGATCGTCCATGCTCCCCTCCCCTTTCCATGATTATGACCGCAAAAAACCGATTGCCTTCTGTCGTTCCCATTTGGCAGCTAGCGAATTCTCTTTGGTACAGACGTTTACCCAAACGCTCTCCTACGCCAATCATATGATGGAGTATAGGTTTTTAACACAAGAGACTAGAAAGGAGGCGACGCGATGTACCATGTCTTTTTCAACCGACGCCCAACCCGACCCCGCCTTCCCCGTGCTCTTTACGAACAGCTGGCCGCGCTTCCACTCAACACTGAGGTTAACGTGCACACCACCAACGAGACGCATTACAATGCGCTTTTTCTCGGCTTCGAGCCGCGGACGAACAACGTCTCGCTATTGGTTGACCGCTTTTATAAAGACGGGGGGCGCTCCCTTGCGATCGATGCGGCCGCGATCACCGCAATCGATCTCCCTGTTTCCATGCGGCCGGTTTCATCCGCTGATTCGGATGACGAGGAAGAATAACCAAGAAAGAAAGCACAGCCGGCTGACGCCAACCAACGCGGCCGGCGCTTATTTTTTTGGCGGCGCCGTTTTCTCATTGACTAGTGCGCTTGTCTATACATTCGCTTCTCGTATTACATACACTTTTACCAATCGACAATGGATGCTAGGAGGAACTGATCTTGGCTTCGAAACGATCTCGCTTGTTGTTTGACATTTTAAGCCGTTACGACCTGACTGGAACTGAAGTCGATATCATGAAGGAACTGAAAGAAAAAAAAGTATGGCTTGTGCAAAACAAAAAAACGAGGGAACGGTACGTGCTGAAACGGCTGAGCGAAGACAAAACGAATTTTCCGATTTTGCTTCATTCCAAGCTGTACCAAGAAGGATTTCATGTCCCAAAAATCTTCCAAATGAAAACAGACCAATATTACATCCACCGAAAAGGCCATTACTACTATTTGATGGACTACATCGTCCCAAGCGGAACGAAGCCCTCTTTCCAACAACGGATCGAAGGGCTCGCCCGCTTTCATGCTCACAGTCTGTTTGCCGATTGGATCGGCCCCTGCCCTTCATCGTTTCCGGAGCCAAAAGACGTGCTGAGCGCACATCGGCAAAAAGCAGCACAGTTAGAGGAGCAGGCAAAGGCCATCGATCATGGTGACACTCTTTCTCATATAATGGAACAGATGGCCCGGATCGCGAATCAAAGTTATGCATGGCTTGAAAAAAGCAATCTAGCTGATTTTTGCCGCACAGCGAAAGAACGAAAGGCCATTTGCCATGGGGATTACAACAGCAACAACCTTTTATTGGCGGAAAACCGCGAAATTATGATGATTGACTTTGACCGTGCCTACTACGGCCTCCCGCTTGATGATTTTCGCTTTTTGCTTATTTCTTTGACGAAAAACCCGAAAAACGATGCGGTAAAACGAACGAAGCTGCTATTTGACCTTTATTTCTCCGTTTGTTCCCTGTATGCTCCATACAAAAGTGTCTATTTAGCTGATGCCATGTTTCCGCACGTGTTTTACAGCGAAACGGTCGGCCAAGAAAAGCAAAAGCGGGCGGTAAACAGCCCAGCGTCCTTGAACTTGCTCACCCGCCTCGCCGAACAGGAAACAAAAAAATTCGCATTCTTGTCCGATTTTTTCAAAAGCGAGGGATAGAGAAAAATGAAACAAACGATCGCCCACTTTCTTCATGAAAAAATGAAAATCAATCAACGTTTTATTTACAACCAAATGGTTCATTTAAAAAAATACCGCCCGATCATGATCGGGTCATTCGCCGATGACGGCAGCCATCCGTTTCCTCTCATCAACTATTATCACCTCAACGACATCGACGATTTCGGCCGCTTCGCCAAAGAACAAAATATTGTCGCCATTCACGCTCACCATGGAAAGCATGCCGTCGAAATTCTTCCGCTTTGCATCGCCCATCGCATTCCGCTTGTCGTCAGCATCCGCGGCCGCGATGGATCGGCGAAATATCAAAGCTTGCGGCGCAATCAAAAACGGTACAATTTGCTCAAACAGCACGGGGCGCTCTTTCTTCCTGTCTGCCGCTATCTTGCCAATGAACTGACCACACTAGGCTTTCCGCCGGAAAAAATCCAAGTTCTCTACGGCGGCATCGAGCTCGATTTATTTCCGTACCGAGAGCGGACGATTCCTGAGAACGGAGACATCATCATTCTCTCAATCGGCCGGCTCGTCGAGAAAAAAGGCTTTTTAACGCTCGTGCGCGCCTTTTGGCGCGTGCATGCGGTTCATCCGCGCTGCCGCCTCCGCATCATCGGCAGCGGCAAAGAGGAAGAAAACATCCGCCGGCTTGTCAGCGAGCTGAAGCTCGATCCGTTTGTCGACCTGCTGGGTGCCATGGATGCCACTTCAATCGCCCGCGAAATGGAACGCGCCCATCTATTTTGCCTGGCGAGCGAGACCGCTTCTGATGGAGACATCGAAGGCATCCCCAACGTGTTGAAAGAGGCGATGGCAAGCGGACTGCCGGTCGTCTCAACGAATCACGCCGGCATCCCCGAATTGATCGAACACAAACGCACCGGCTATCTCGCACCAGAAAGAGACGACCTCGAGCTGGCGAACGGCATTCGCTTTTTTCTGGAGCATCCGGAACGAATTCCATCCTTCACGAAAAAAGCGCGCAAAGTGATTGAACAGCGGTTTGATATCACGAAACAAATCAAGGTGCAGGAGCGGTTGTATGATGAGTTCATCAAAAGGGGCTGACCCAAAAGGCTGTCTGCCTTCAGGATAGACACAAAATATAGTGCGAAAGAAGCGGTCAGTACGTATATATAGAGACGAAAGAGGGTGTCCCGATCCTTTTGGGACACCCCCTTTGTTGCTTAATTCTTCCCCTTTCCAAACAGTAGAAAGGTTGTCCGCCGAAAATAGACCGCACCATTTCCAGCGTTTTAGGCGCTTGCCATGTAGCAAACCACGCTTGTCTGTTAATACGCTATAAAAGCCGGAGATTTCACGAAGGAGGCCTATTAGGATGAACATTTGCATCATTGGCGCTGGCTACGTCGGACTAACCACCGCTGCCGTCCTTGCTGAACTTGGGCATGAAGTGCATTGCATTGATCATGATGAACGGAAAATCCGCCTGCTCAATAACGGGGAAGTTCCGTTTTATGAGCCAGGGCTCGAAGAATTGATTGCCAAAAATGATCATTATTTGACGTTCAGCGGCCGCTGGGATGATATCAAACGGGCGGCCGTCGTTGTCATTTGTGTCGGCACCCCGCCGCGGCCCGACGGCGGCACCGACTTACGCTATATCGAAGCGGTGCTCGACCGCTTGGCAACGACGATCAAATCGTACAAAACGATCGTCACGAAAAGCACCGTCCCTCCGGGGACGAATGAATGGATGCGTGCCGAGCTCATCCGCAAAGGAGTGAAACCGCAGTTGTTCCGCATCGTATCCAACCCAGAGTTTTTGCGGGAAGGGTCGGCTGTCTACGATATGTTTCACCCAGACAAAATCGTCGTCGGACTCGAACCGGATGATGACCAATCGCTTGCCGTCATGCAGGCGGTGTATGCCGGCATCAATGCCCCTTACCTCACAACGAGCCTGACCGGCGCGGAACTGATCAAATACGCCGCCAACGCGTTTTTGGCGACCAAAATTTCCTTTATTAACGAAATGGCGCGCATCTGTGACGCGTTTGCCGTCGATGTCAATGACATCGCCCGCGGGATCGGCCTCGACCCGCGCATCGGCCCACACTTTTTGCGGGCCGGCCTCGGCTATGGTGGCTCCTGTTTTCCAAAGGACGTCAAAGCGCTCGAACATGCGGCGCGCTCGCGCCAAGTGGAGCCGCATTTGCTGAAGGCAGTGCAGACCGTCAACGCCACCCAGCTTGACGTTTGCTTCCAAAAACTCAATGAGCAACTTGCCCCATTGACGGACAAAAAGATCGCCGTGCTTGGCATCTCCTTCAAGCCGAATACAGACGATACGCGTTTTTCCCCCGCTGAAGCGCTCATCCGCCGATTGAGTGAAAACGGCTGTACGGTTGCCGCCTACGACCCGAAGGCAACGCTCTCGGAGCCGCTCGCCCGTGTCACACAAGTCCAGTCGGTGCACGAAGCGATCCAAGGGGCGGATGGCTTGGTCATCGCCACCGATTGGGACGAATTCCGCACGCTTGACTGGGGGCAAGTGAAAGCGGCGATGAATGGGACGCTCGTGTTTGACGGTCGAAACTGTTTGGATCGCCATGCAGTCGAACAAAGCGGTTTGCGCTACATGGGGGTGGGGCGCCCGTGAACATTCTCGTCACCGGTGCGGCTGGATTTATCGGCTCCCATTTATGCGAGAAACTGCTCGAAAACGACGAGCATCATGTGATTGGCGTCGACGGCTTTCTCGGACCGACGCCGGCGCCGCTAAAAGCGAAGAACATTGCCCATTTGCAGTCTCATCCACGGTTTACCTTTCTTGAGCTGGATTTGTTGACAGCCGATTTGCCGTCCTTGCTGCAAAACGTCGAAGCGGTCTACCACTTAGCCGGCATGCCCGGCGTGCGAACGAGCTGGGGGACGGAGTTTGCCGCCTATGCTGCACACAACATTTCCGCTACCCAGCGGTTGCTTGAGGCATGCAAAGACCGGCCGCTCAAACGGTTCATCTACGCTTCGACCTCATCCGTCTACGGCGAGCGGAGCGGCCCGTTGTCGGAAACGCTTGAACCGGCCCCGCTCTCCCCATATGGCATTACGAAGCTCACCGGCGAACATTTATGCCGCGTCTATTTTCGCGAGTTCGCCGTACCGATCGTCATTTTGCGCTATTTCACCGTCTACGGCCCGCGCCAGCGCCCGGACATGTCGTTTCACCGCTTCATCCGCCAGCTGCTCGCTGGACAACCGCTCATTGTGTTCGGCGACGGAACACAATCGCGCGATTTCACCTATATTTCTGACTGCGTTGATGGAACGATCGCCGCAATCGAGCGGGATGGCGTCATTGGAGAAACGATCAATATCGGCGGAAAAGAACGAACATCGGTCAATGAGGTGATCCGTCTGCTGGAAACGCTGACGAGAAAACAAGCGATCATTCAGTATACCCCCGCCGCCCGCGGAGAGCCGAAACAAACATGGGCCGACTTGACAAAAGCGGAGCGGCTGCTTGGGTACAAGCCGGTTGTAACGCTTGAGGACGGCCTACAAAAAGAGATCGAATACATCCGTTCGCTGTATGAGGGTGAGCATTCGTCAACTACCCCCACTTAACTAACGCTTGAAGTGGGGGCTTGCAACTCCCCAGAAGTGCGAGCGGACTTCGTCCTCCTTCCTTGACTTGGGGTTGCATCAGGGGCAGGTTGACGACTGCCCAACGACGCAGGTCATGCCTGCATCGTTACCGATTCTCTCGGTGTGTCTGTTGGCAGTACTTGGCTTCCACACACAACAGACAGACCTACGCTCGATGTTTTACGGTTGCAACGTTTCCTGCAACCAACTCCATCCATCGAGCAGCAGTTTATTGGAGTGTCTTTATTTAACGGTTTTCTCCATGCCTTTATTCTATCATACACAAAAGAAAGGGGGAACGCGCATTCCTCTCCCACTTACTCCCTTTGGTCGTTGAAGTGGGAGTCTCCTGCGCGAAATAGGATGAAAATCGCCTATGTCTGCACGGAAAAGCTGCCCGCCCCGGCAGTGCGAGGCGGGGCCATTCAAATGATGATCGATGGGATTGCTCCCTTGATCGCCCGACGCCACGAACTGACGATTTTTTCAATCGCTGATCCGCTTTTGCCGCCTGAAGAGACAGACGGAGACATCCACTACATCCGTTTTCCAAAAGCCACGTATGAAACGGATGTGGCACGTGCGTTGGCCGCGCACAAATTCGATGTCGTCCACGTCTTCAATCGTCCTGTTCCGCTCATCGATTACCAAGCGGCGGCTCCGCAAAGCGTCTTTGTGCTAAGCCTGCATAACGACATGTTTTCCCCGCTGAAAATTACAGCAGAACAGGCGAAGCGGGCGCTAGACGCCTGCACCTTGCTGACCGCCGTCAGTGAATACATCAAACGGACGGTGACAAACCGTTACCCAATCGATCCTCAGAAAGTAAAAGTCGTTTATTCTGGAGTCGATGCTTCCCAATACATCCCCGTCTGGACGGAAGAAGGCAGGCGCATCCGCCAAGCGGAACGCGAAGCGTACGGACTCACCGATAAAAAAGTCGTTCTCTTTCTCGGCCGACTCAGCAAAACAAAAGGACCGCATTTGCTGATTCAATGCTTGCCATCCCTTTTGGTCCGCCATCCCGAGGCAGCGCTTGTCATCGTCGGCGGAAAATGGTTCGGCGACACCGGACGAAGCGAATACATCGACTGGCTTCATGAACTCGCGGCGCCGATGGCCGATCGCGTTCTGTTTACGAATTACGTTCCGCACAGTCATATCCCCAAACTGCTCTTAATGGCCGATGTGTTTGTATGCAGCTCGCAATGGCACGAGCCGCTCGCCCGCGTTCATTACGAAGCGATGGCCGCCGGCATTCCGGTCGTGACAACCAACCGCGGCGGCAATGCCGAAATCGTCCGCCACGGCGAAACCGGCTTTGTCATCGATGACTACCAAAACCCGCACGCTTTTTTTGAAGCGATTGATTACATGCTTGTGAACAAACATGAAGCGGAAACCATGGCGAAAAAGGCAAGAAGGCTCGTTGAACAGCAATTTCAATTCCACCATGTGGCCAAGCGGTTTGAAACGGTTTATATCGAAGCATGTTCCTCCCTTTCCCCAAACCAATAAGGGCTGTCTAAAAGAAATTTTTTCGGGACAGCCTTTTTCTTGTTTCTCTGAAACCAACAATGCCACTTCTTTTTCATTGCATCCCTGTGGGGGTGCTTCCTCCGCAGCGAACGCCATCAGCTTCAGGATCATAGAGAAAGATCCTAATAAGTTAATGAGCTTACCCAGTCCAATTTCGTTCTCCATACATATCCTAGTAGCAATCACACATATTTCACTTCGTCCATTCCCAAATACCTGACAGGAGGGATAGCATGAAAGACATCGTTATTGAACCATGGCTCGTCGATGAAACGACCCATGAATTTTTTATCCCTGAGTATATCATCCAGCTGGCAGAGGAAGTGCTGAAAAACTACGATTTATCCGTTCAAAACATGCAAATCGTTACGACAAAACCGGACAAGGGAGGAGCGATTTGGAAGCTCGAAACGAAATCAGGCCCGAAAAGTTTGAAGCTGCTGCACCGGAGGCCGACAAGGAGCCTATTCAGCCTAGGAGCACAAGAATATTTAGTGGAAGTGCGCAAGGCAAGAGTGCCGCCAATTGTAAAAACAAAGGATGGAAAAAGTTATGTCGAGGCAGGAGGAAAACTATGGTTTGTGGCGGAATGGATTGAACCGTTGACGCCAGTTACAAAGGATTTGGAAGGAGCAAGAAAGCTTTGTTATGCCCTTGGTGAATTCCATCGGCTAAGCAAAGGGTATGTCCCCCCAAAACAGGCGGAAATGGCTTCGCGGCTGCACAAATGGCCAAAAAACTATGAAAAAATGATTACGAAAATGAGCTGGTTTCGGAACATTGCCAAATACTACCCTGAAATGCCGGCAAGCCCACCATTATTAGAGGTAGTTGACCGATTTGAAGAACAGGCGCGAAAAGGCATGGAACGATTCCTGCAATCCAGCTATGTTGAATTCGTCAAGCAAGGAACGGCTCATTGGGGGTTGGTTCACCAAGACTACGGTTGGTCCAACGGCCAAATGGGCGCGGACGGAATGTGGATTATTGATCTCGACGGAGTTGCCTTTGACCTTCCGATTCGTGATTTACGAAAACTCATTAGCGGCACAATGGCGGATTTATACAAATGGGATGCAACATGGGTGCGGGAAATGATTCTAGCGTACCACGAAGCAAATCCAATCACACCTGAATTATACGAGCTTTTGATGATTGACTTGGCCATGCCAAACGAATTTTATAAAAATATGAAAGAAGTCGTCTATGAACCGGAAATTTTTCTCAATGAACAAACAGCACAGTTAATTCAAACGATTGTCGAAACCGACCAGTCAAAGTGGCCTGTATTGGCAGAAATCGAAAATGACTGGAAAGGAGTGGGATAAATATGAGGATTTTGATGGTTTGTACAGAAAAACTCCCCGTTCCCCCTGTACTCGGCGGAGCCATTCAAACGTATATTTCCGGCATTCTTCCACATGTAAGCCAATTCCATGATATTACCGTTTTAGGCATCAGCGATTCGTCGCTTCCCGAGCAAGAAACGATCCATGGCGTTCGCTACGTGCGCGTACCGGGAAAAATATTTGAAATATACCGGGAAAACGTTGTTCGTTATGTGGAAGCGAACAAGTTCGATCTCATCCATATCTTTAACCGCCCCCGCCTTGTTCTGCCCATCCGGCAGGCAGCGCCCGACGCCAAAATGACGTTAAGTATGCACAATGATATGTTTCAACCGGAAAAAATCGATCCAGAAGAAGCAACGGCGGCCATCGCAGAAGTGGCCTACATCGTAACCGTGAGCGATTATATTGGCAATGTCATCCGCAGTCTATATCCGCAGGCATCGCCAAAATTGCGCACGATTTATTCTGGAGTAGACAGCGAACGATTTTTGCCGGGAAATCATCCAAAAATGCAGAAAATACGCAACGACATTCGGCGGGCACATGGGTTGGAAAACAAAACGGTCATTTTGTTCGCCGGAAGGCTGTCGCGCAATAAAGGGGTCGATAAACTCATTCTAGCATTGCCGGAGCTGGCAAAAAAATTTAAAAACTTAGCCCTGGTGATTGTCGGGAGCAACTGGTTTAGCGAAAATGACATTACTGATTATGTCGCCTATGTAAGAGCACTGGCGAAACGAATGCCTGTCCCCGTTGTCACGACAGGCTTTGTCCCACCGAATGAAATCCAAAATTGGTTTGCGGCGGCTGATTTGTTTGTATGCACCTCGCAATGGCAGGAACCGTTGGCGCGCGTCCACTACGAGGCCATGGCAGCAGGCCTTCCGATCGTAACGACCGCGAGAGGCGGCAATCCGGAAGTCATTTTCGCCAATGAAAACGGCCTTATCGTAGAAAATCCGGAGGACCCAAGTGATTTTGCCAACAAGATTGCCCAAATATTATCGGATCAATCATTGATGAGAAGAATGGGAGAAAAAGGCCGGCAGCTTGCGATTTCGATCTATCATTGGGAGCGAGTCGCTTCCGAGTTATTGGAAGTTTGGGAGCAGGCGGAGAAAACAGAACAAGCTGTAGTGAGTGAAGAACAAGCAGCCGGCATGACAATAGAACCGCTGAAAGAAGATGCAACAGAACAACTGAACCGGCCAACCCCTAAAGCGGATGCAAAAGAAAAAGTCCACTCGAAAAAGAACGCGGCAGCGTCATCCGACAAAACGAAAAAGGGAAAAACCAAAAAAGAGCGTGCCATATCAATGGAAGACCATCAACAAACAGCCAAACAAAAAGAAGCTGCGGCAGAGCGAACTGAACTCGCGAAAAGCGCCCCAGCTCCTAAACAGCCCCAAACCGGCCGCCACATAAAACCTTTTACCATTGCAAGCGGCAACCAACAAACGCTGGACGCGTCGCCTAAAACGCATTTGAACCGCAAATTGGCTCAAGCGAAACATGACACCAAACATTTTACGATTGCAAGCTCACACTAACACGAATCGAAAATCGCCAACGAAGAAAATGACGGACATCCAAAATAAAAATGAGAATACACTCCCACAGCAAATGAAGGAAACAAACCCTCATCATCCTTTCCTGGCGCCGCAACGCATTCAGGCAAAGATGCGTTTCAACGCAAGGAAATGCGTTACTGCACAAACCCGATCATCGTCACCGCGAGAAGCTGCGCGCGCCCGATGACCGTTTCGTTTCCCTGTTCATCGGCGATCGTCAACTCGGTCGCCGTGCACTTCTTTAATATGCCTTCATAGCTCTTATCCTTCATGACAAATTGGCATTTCAGCGGCGGCAAATGGCCGGGCAGCTCCGCCAAAAAGGCCAGCCGCTCGTCGAGCGCCATCGCTTGGAATTCTTTTTTGGCAAAAAATTCAGTCGGTTCCTCCTCGCCGCCTCGTTCATCGTTGGAATTTCCTTCCTCTTCCTGTTGCGTTCGGCTAGTCCACATAAACGTTTCTTGCATATGCGCCGCCGCCCGCATCGCTTTTGGCTGCACAATGTAAAGCAACGGCTCCGTCTCCACAACGTTTTGTTTCCGCACGTCGATCCCCCTTTTCCATGCTTGCCTTACCTTATATATGTATGCCCGTGATCTCAATAATTGCCCAAGTCAAGCAAAAAACAGCCGCTCCATCAACAGGAACGGCTGCTCGCACGTTTTTAATATCCTAAAATGTGGTATCCCGAGTCGACGTGAATAATTTCCCCGGTGATGCCGCGCGACAAGTCGCTGAACAAAAACAGCGCCGCATCGCCGACTTCTTCTTGGGTCGTCGTCCGGCGGAGCGGAGCGCGTTCTTCGATTTGCTTTAAAATCGAGTTGAAATCGCTCACCCCTTTGGCCGACAGTGTGCGAATCGGTCCAGCGGAAATGGCATTGACGCGGATGCCGTATTTGCCTAAATCGTTCGCCAAATATTTCACGCTCGCATCAAGCGACGCTTTCGCCACACCCATAATGTTGTAGTTTTGCACGACGCGCTCGCCGCCTAAGTACGTGAGGGTGACGATGCTGCCGCCTTCCGTCATCAGCTCTTTCGCCTCGCGCGCAACCGCGGTGAGCGAATATGCGCTGATATTGTGGGCGAGCAAAAAGCCTTCGCGGCTGACGTTCATATATTCCCCGCTCAAGTCTTCTTTATTGGCGTAGGCGATGCAATGAGCGACGCCGTGGATGACGCCGACTTGTTGTTTGATTTGCGCAAAACATTGAACGATGTCTTCATCTTTTGCCACATCGCATGGCAGCAGAAGCGAACGTTCGTCCCCAAGCGTATCCACAAGCGCCCGCACCTCTTTTTCAAACCGCTCTCCGGCATACGTAAACACCAACCGAGCGCCGGCAGCGTGAAGCGAACGAGCGATGCCCCAGGCGATGCTTCGTTTGTTCGCCACCCCCATCACGACATATGTACGTCCTTCCAACGATAAGACCATTCGTTCATCCTCCCAATTATCATTTATTCTTAGCACCAGGTGTTAATTCTATTATAGGCGATGCGGCGGGCGATGTAAATGCACGCTTCCCTTTTGCCTTCCGATTCCTTCATGCTGGCGGCGGTTTTTCCCACTTTGCAAAACCGGCGCGATTCGCTAATATGGTATATGGCACATTTGAATGGAGAGGATCGTTCCATGGATCATGATCGTTTTTCCAAATCGAAGCTGGATTACCATATGCTGTTCCTTTTATTCTTGATGGCGGTCGTCAGCGCCATCGCCATCCATAGCGCAGAACCGATGCTGCCGGAGAAACTGCAAAACGTCAACTTCGCTTCGAAACAGCTGCAATGGTACGCCATCGGCGCTGTCGTGATCGCCTTGACGATGATCATTGACTATGATCGGCTGTTTCAAATCGCTTGGTATTTGTATGGATTCGGGATGTTGCTGTTGCTTGGGCTGGAATTGAACGTCCCAGGATCAGTAACCATTAAGGGGGCGACGAGCTGGTATCATCTACCTGGAGGCAACTTTCAACCATCCGAGCTGATGAAAATTTTTATGATCATCGTCCTAAGTCGCATCATCGTCAACCATCGGGAAAAATATCCCGAACCGACGATCAGCGATGATTTTAAATTGCTTGGCAAAATCGCTTTGACCGTCTTGCCGCCGCTTATTTTGCTCGCCAAGCAGCCGGACATGGGCATGTCGATGGTGTTTATGGCCATCACCGCCACCTTGGTGCTCGTTTCCGGCATCCGCTGGCGCATCATTTTCGGCATTGTCCTTTCCGGTGTAACAATGGTGGCAGTCGTTGTGTTCATTTTCTTTTATTTTCCTGATTTCTTCCATAAGTACATTATTAAAGAAGATTACCAGTTGAACCGGTTTTACGGCTGGCTGGCTCCATATGAATATTCCAACGAACAAGGCTTCCAGCTCATCCGTTCGCTTATGGCCATTGGGTCAGGGGAACTGTATGGGAAAGGATTGGGCAACTTACAAGTCTATTTGCCGGAGGCGCACACAGACTTTGTGTTTGGCGTCATCTCAGAACAGTTCGGATTTGTCGGCTCAAGCATCGTCGTGTCTCTCTTTTTCCTGCTCATTTATCGCATGATCCATATTGCCTTGGAGAGCAACGATTTATATGGCAGCTATTTATGCGCCGGCGTCGCGGGCATGATTACGTTCCAAGTGTTCCAAAACATTGGCATGACGATTGGACTTTTGCCGATCACGGGGTTGCCGCTTCCGTTCATCAGCTATGGAGGAAGCTCGCTGGCGACTTATATGCTGGCGATCGGCCTCGTCTTAAACGTTCATTCGCGAACGCGGAAGTTTATGTTCGCAAGCGATGAATAAAGCCGCTTGCTGTGTCCGCAGGCGGCGTTTTTTGTCGCCATCAAGCTCAACTCCACTTCTTTGTTTCCTGGCCGCGGGCTCCGCCGTTTGGGCGTTGCCCCCGCAAAAGCCGCGATGAGACGGGCAAAACCGCCGCATCTTTTCTTTTCCTGACTGAACGGACATACTGGTAGTACAACCATTATGGCGAGAAAGGAGCACATTCGATGCAAGTGGACATCATCGGCGACATTCATGGCTGCTTCCGTGAATTCGCCGCATTGACGGAAACACTCGGCTACCATTGGGACGAAGGGGTGCCGATTCATCCCGACGGACGAAAGCTCGGCTTCGTCGGCGATTTGACCGACCGCGGTCCTGAATCGCTGAACATGATCGAGATCGTCTGCGCCCTTGTTGAGCGAAATTTGGCTTACTACGTGCCAGGCAACCATTGCAATAAGCTGTACCGCTTTTTTTTAGGACGAAACGTGCAAATCGCCCACGGGCTTGAGACGACCGTCTCCGAGTACCGCACCTTGCCTCCAAGCGAACAGGAGATGATCCGCCGCAAGTTCATCCGCCTGTATGAACAGGCGCCGCTGTATGCGGTGCTCGATGAGGGGCGCCTTGTCATCGCCCACGCCGGCATCCGTCACGACTATATCGGGCGGACGGACAAAAAAGTCAAGACGTTCGTCCTGTACGGGGACATCACCGGCGAAATGAACCAGGACGGGACGCCGGTGCGCCGCGACTGGGCGAAACGGTATCACGGCAGCGCATGGGTTGTATATGGCCACACGCCGGTCGAAAAACCGCGGTTTGTCGGGCGGACGGTCAACATCGACACCGGCTGCGTATTCGGCGGCGCGCTGACCGCCTTGCGCTATCCGGAAATGGAAACGGTCTCCGTTCCTTCCTCGATGCCGTTCGTTCCGGAAAAATTCCGCACGTTCTCCTAATCAGCGCACCGTCTGCGCGTTGCCTCGATGAGGAGCTCCATATCGTCAGGAAGCGGGGCGGAACATGTATACCAGCGCCCGGCAAACGGATGAAAAAACGACAGCTGCCGGCTATGAAGCGCCTGGCGGCCGATCATCTCCCGGCTCCCGCCGTACAGTTCATCGCCGGCGAGCGGGTGGCCGAGATAAGCCAAATGGACGCGGATTTGGTGCGTGCGCCCCGTCTCCAGCCGGAGCGAAACGTATGTATAGCCATAAAGCCGCTCAAGTACACGAAAATGAGTGACAGCCGGCTTCCCGTCTTCCCGCACTTCGCGAGCAATGATGCTGTCGCTTTGGCGGCCGATGGGGGCGTCAATCGTCCCTTCATCCTCGACGATGACGCCATGGCAAATGGCCTCATACGTGCGCACAACGTGCCCTTTTTGCTGCAATGCCGACAACAAATGATGAACGTGGCGGTGCTTGGCGACGAGCACGAGCCCGGACGTGTCGCGGTCAAGCCGGGTGACGATATGGACGGTCGAGTCGAGCTGCTGCTTTCGATAATGGTGAAGCAAGCCATTGGCGAGCGTCCCGCCCGGATGGTGGCGCGACGGAATCGTCGCCAATCCCGCTGGTTTGTTGACAACAAGGACGTAATCGTCTTCATACAGAATGTCAAGCGGCATCGCTTCTGCGTCCATCCAATCGCTTGTCCGCTCCGGCGGAAAGACAACCGACAGCGTCTCGCCGGCGCGCAGCACATGGCGGACGGTGACGGGCCGACCGTCAACCAACAGCGCCCCGCCATGGAATTTAATATCGGTAAGCGCCGTCCGCGAAATGCCGTTCTCTTGCAAAAACTGGCGCAGCAGCTTTCCGTCGTGCTGTTCATCGATGGAAAAGGTCATGGTAAACGGCGG
This sequence comes from Geobacillus sp. CAMR5420, assembly GCF_000691465.1. Classification (NCBI taxonomy): domain Bacteria; kingdom Bacillati; phylum Bacillota; class Bacilli; order Caryophanales; family Anoxybacillaceae; genus Geobacillus; species Geobacillus sp. CAMR5420. Next base: position 43,842 of record NZ_JHUS01000022.1, on the reverse strand, counting down.
CAATGTTCGTCACCTTTCTGATCAAAAATCTCCGTCTTGCTCATCGTGTTCCATCCACTTTCCTTTGGCGCCGCGAAAACGGAATCGGCATCCGCGCCAAAAGACCATCACCTCGCCGCAAACGGGAAGCGTTGCCTAACCAAGGAGGCGGGCTTTCCCTCAGTCAGCGATAAACGAGTCGCGCACCCGCCGCCAAAACGGAAACGGCCGAAAGCGGGCGAAACGCACCTTTTCATCGGCCACCCGGCATTGAATCGACTTCACTTCTTTATGCAACAGTGACAAATGGTCGATCGTAATTTGAAAATCGACGTGGTTGACCGGCTTGAGTAAACACGTATGGTGCGCCGGCAGCACGAGCGGCGAACCGATTGTCCGAAACACGCGGTTGTTGATCGACGCCATCTCGGTCACTTGAATCGCCTCAAGCGAAGGATGCAAAATCGCGCCACCGAGCGCTTTATTGTAAGCCGTGCTGCCGGTCGGCGTCGAAATGCACAACCCGTCGCCGCGGAACCGCTCAAACAAGTCGCCGCGAATCTCGACATCCATCACGAGCGTCCCGCTGACGCACTTGACTGTGCATTCATTGAGCGCTAAATACTTTGCCTCGCTTCCGCCGTTGAGATAGCGGATCGTCACCTCAAGGAGCGGGTATTCGACCACTTGGTACGGCGTCTTGGCGATGGCGATGACGAGCTTTTCGAGTTCCTCCGGCACCCAGTCCGCGTAAAAGCCGAGATGGCCAGTATGGACTCCGACAAACGCCGTCTTGTCCAACCGATGGCAATAGCGATGGAACGCATACAACAGCGTTCCATCACCGCCAACCGAAATGACGAGATCAGGTTCCTCTTCATCGTAACGCAAGTCAAAGTCAAGCAAATACGTTTTCATTTTTTGCGCCAGAGCGTTTGATATGTCGTCGCCTTTGGACGTGATGGCGAACACGAGCGGCGCGTCCGTCCGTTTCATTGCCCTTCTCCTTTTGCTTCTTGTTTTCGAGAAAAAGCAGCCTGCGCTTCTTGAATTTCAAAGCGGATTTTCGACATCTCCTCATCGAGGCGATAGGCCGCCTCCGCGGCGCGCTGCAACCGAACTTTGATATCTTCGGGGAAACGCCCGCTGTACTTATAGTTCAACGAATGCTCAATCGTCGCCCAAAAGTTCATCGCCAACGTTCGAATTTGAATCTCCGCCAAGATGTTTTTTTCACCGCGGATCGTCTGCACTGGATAGCGGATGACGACATGGTACGAGCGGTAGCCGCTCTCTTTTTTTTGCGTGATGTAATCGCGTTCTTCGACAATCGTAAAATCGTTGCGCTGGCGCAATAGCTCGACGACGGTCTTAATGTCATCGACAAACTGGCACATGATGCGCAGCCCCGCAATATCTTGCATCTCTTCCTCGAGACGGTCGAGCGGGATGTTTTTCTTTTGCGCCTTATCCAAAATGCTGGCAACTGGCTTCACCCGTCCGGTGACAAACTCAATCGGCGAGTGCGCTTCAATCATCTCGAATTGGGCGCGAATACCCCTTAGCTTCACTTTCAGCTCCTCAACCGCCTGCTTATACGGGGCTAAAAACAAATCCCAATGGTTGACCATCGTACCACCTGCCTACATGTTTTCGATCTCCCGCGGCTTACGTCAAGAGAGCGCAACCGCGCCTCTTTCTTGCTGCTCGATGCGAATTCACCGGGCCGCTCCCTGTTCGAACGCGCCGGAAAGGGAAAACCCCCGGCTTATTGCTCAAAAAACACGTCTTGCACCGCCTGTTCAAGCGCCTCGCCATAGTTGGCGTTGCCGCGAATATTTTCAAGCAAATAAGACAGTTCATCGTGAAACTGTTCAAGCTCAAGCGTCCTCTCTCCACATCGAAGCCAGACCGGCTCCTTGGCGTCAAGCGCCGCCTTTAGCTCAGGCCACCACGGCTTCGGAATCATGACATATAGAAAGCGGTCATCGGTTTCCAAAATGTACGCAAACGCCAACGCATCCGAATCGACAAGCATATGGCGTTTCGGCGTTACGCGGGCAAGCGGAACCGGAGCATCATTGACATACAGCCAAAGCCGGCCGCCTTCCCGCTCCGCCCGCTCGACGATCCATTTTTCGTTCATGTTTTCTCTCCTTCCGCATCAACCATCCGCCCTTTATTTTACCATATTCACCCTATACAGGCGAAATAATTGATATTCGCCGGAAAACAGCTGATAATAGAGGGAGACGACTATCCTGTCTGAAGGGGATTCACGATGCATCAAGAAATCGAAATCGAATTAAAAAACTTGTTAACAGCAGCGGAGTTTGCTGCCGTCCGCGCCGCCTTCCGCCTTGATGATGGCGCTTTCTTCCGCCAGGAAAACCATTACTTTGACACCCCGTCATTCGCCCTGAAAGAACGAGCGGCAGCGCTGCGCATCCGGGCGAAAGAGGGACGCCTGACCTTGACGCTGAAACAAATGCGGGCGGACGGGACCATTTTGGAAATCCATGAGCCGCTTTCGCTGTCTGAAGCGGAAGCGTTGCTTGCTGGTATAGCGGCGCCGCGCGGGGCGATCGCCGATTTGCTTGCAGAACTGGGCATCAACCCACACGAGGTGCGCTGCTTTGGCTCCCTTGTCACCGACCGAGCCGAATGGCCGCATGAAGGCGGCACGCTATGCCTTGACCATAACTGTTACTTGCAAAGCGAAGATTACGAACTTGAATATGAAGTGGATCACGTGGAAGCGGGTGAAAAGCGGTTTTTGCGCCTGCTTGAGGCGCTCGGCATCCCGCGCCGCCCGGCGCCAAACAAAATCGCCCGCTTTTACGCCCGCATGAAAGAAATGGAGGAAAGACGATGACCGTTTCGCCATTAAAGCTGCTCATCGAATGGCAGGCGCTCCATGCGTTCTCACCCGGACGCTCCAGCCTGTTGCCATCGCCGGTGCCATCCTTGTTTTCAAGCTTGCTTGCCGAATCTCTCAGCCGCGGTGAGGAATCTTCTGCCGAGGCGCCTCAAGCTGCCCTAAGCGGTCAGCCCCCGGCGCCCGCCGGCCATCGCAGCGCCCCGCTCGAACATGAAGCGGGTGCTGCAACCAACTCATCTTCTTCCATCGATGCTTTCATCGCGGCGGCAGCGGAAAAATACGATGTTGACCCGCAGCTCATCCGCGCCGTCATTCGCCATGAGTCAAATTTCCGTCCCGATGCGAAAAGCCCGGCTGGAGCGCTTGGACTCATGCAGCTCATGCCAAGCACGGCAAAAATGCTCGGCGTCCACAACCCGCTTGATCCGGCGCAAAACATCGACGGCGGCGTAAAATATTTGCGCCAGCTCCTTGACCGGTACAGCGGCAATATCACTCTCGCCTTAGCCGCCTACAACGCCGGGCCCGGGCACGTCGACCGCTATGGGGGCGTGCCCCCATTTGCCGAAACGCGGGCGTATGTCGAACGCGTGTTGAAAAGCTACCGCACATAAACGAGCGGCGCTCGAGTCACTTTGTTTGAGATCCATGCGTGCTGTTGATAAAATAGCAATCAAACGACAACGAATGATTTTCAAACAAAAGGAGCATCCGCGATGGGTGAACAATGGCAAACTCTTTATGAGGCGATCGGCGGAGAGGAGACGGTTGCGAAACTTGTCGAAGCATTTTACCGTCGCGTGGCCGCGCATCCGGACTTGCGGCCCATTTTCCCTGACGATTTGACGGAAACCGCCCGCAAGCAAAAACAGTTTTTAACACAATATTTAGGCGGCCCCCCTCTTTACACGGCAGAGCATGGACACCCCATGCTGAGGGCGCGCCATCTCCGCTTTGAAATCACGCCGAAGCGGGCGGAAGCGTGGCTTGCCTGCATGCGGGCAGCCATGGACGAAATCGGCTTGTCCGGGCCGGCGCGCGAACAGTTTTATCACCGGCTCGTACTCACCGCCCATCATATGGTCAATACCCCAGATCATCTGGACAGAAAGGAGCATACCCTTGAGTGAGAAGTTTGCTGGGAAGACGACATCAACTTGCTACCCTTCCCAGCCGCTAGGCAACACGAACAAACCGCTCGAGCTGTATTTGTTTATCGATCCTTTATGCCCGGAATGCTGGGGGCTTGAACCAGTCATCAAAAAACTGACGATCGAATACGGCCGTTTTTTTACCTTAAGGCACATATTGAGCGGAACATGGGCGACATGGAGCGCGCGCAAAGGAACGAAGCCGGAGGCAATGGCCAAAGCGTGGGAGTGGGCGGCGAACCGCACCGGCATGTCATGCGACGGCAGCGTTTGGCTCGAAAACCCGATTTCGAGCCCGTTCGCCCCATCGCTCGCCATTAAAGCGGCGGAAATGCAAGGAAAGCGGGCTGGCCTTCGCTTTTTGCGCAAGCTGCAAGAACAGCTCTTTCTCGAAAAACAAAATGTCGCCGATTTGTCGGTGCTCGCCGAATGCGCCGTCAAAGCGGGCTTGGATGTCGATGAATTTTTGCGCGACATGCACTCGCCGGGAGCGGCGAAAGCGTTCCAATGCGATTTAAAAATCACCTCGGAAATGGACGTTGACGAAATTCCGACGCTTGTGTTGTTTAATGAAAACATTGAAGACGAAGGCATTAAAATTTCCGGATGCTATCCGTACGACATCTACGTCGAATTGATCGCTGAAATGCTCGGCTTCCATCCTGAACCGTCCTCTCCTCCTCCGCTGGAATCATTTTTAAGCCATTTTAAATTCGTCGCCACAAAGGAAGTTGCCGTTGTGTACAACTGGACGATCCAAGAAGCGGAAACGGAAATGAAAAAGCTGCAGCTAAAGCAAAAAGTGGAGCGGGTGCCCGTCAAACACGGAACATTTTGGCGCTATATCGATGATTCCCGTCCCTAGCAGCAGGGATGGGCGCAAGAAAAAGCCCGGCTGACGCCGGGCTTTTTCTTGTTGCCAAGACAACAAAGGGGATGGGAGAAATTGTTCACGGTCAAACAAAGGGGTATCAGGTTTTGTCTTCCGTTCACGTTTTTATCTTACCAAACGTCCAACTAAATTGGCAACCCGTTTGCTCGTTTGTTCACATTATTGTCATAATTCGCCCTGCGTCATGATCAGGCAGACAAACAGCATATAATCAACTAGGCTCTTCACCAAAAGTTGTACTTGATTTTTTCTGAACATACCCTATTTACGCTTGTGAGGGAAAATCAACAAATCAGTGATTTTTGCACATCTTTGTGCAGGAAACCGTATTGCTTGTCAAATACATGTTGTGGTGAAGAGCCATCAACTAAAGCAAATGGGAAGAGGTGGCCATCGCCATGAAGCAGCGCATCGTCTTATCCCTTTGGGCGGCGGCATCCACTGCCGCCTTTATTCTGAACTTGTTGGGCCTCATGCAGCTCCTTCCGCTTTGGGCGACCATGCCGCTTTTGTTTCTCTCCTTGCTTGGATTGGCAGCGACATGGAACCGCCGCCATCAGTTTCGTGGATTTCCGTCCAAACGAATGCGGCTGTAGCGCCGCATTCGTTTCATTTCTCAAGCAGCCGTTCCATCTCATCAAGCTTCTCCGCAAACACTTGGCACGCTTGGCGGATCGGCTCGGCGCTCGTCATGTCGACGCCGGCTTTTTTCAACACTTCAATCGGGTAATCAGAGCTGCCGGCTTTCAAAAAGTCGATGTACCGTCTCACCGCCGGTTCGCCTTCTTCCAAAATTTGTTTACTGAGTGCAGTCGCCGCGCTGAAGCCGGTTGCGTATTGGTACACGTAGTAGTTGTAATAAAAATGCGGAATGCGCGCCCACTCGAGGCCGATTTCTTTGTCCACGACAATATCATCGCCAAAATACGTTTTATTTAAGTCGTAATAAAGGGCGCTCAACGTTTCGGCCGTCAACGCTTCGCCTTGTTGCGCCTTCAAATGGATCAAATGCTCAAACTCCGCGAACATCGTCTGGCGAAAAACCGTGCCGCGGAACCCCTCAAGATAATGGTTGAGCAAATAGAGCCGCTTTTTCTCATCATCGATCGTTCTCAGCAAGTAGTCGTTCAACAGCGCCTCATTGCACGTCGACGCCACTTCGGCGACGAAAATTGAATAATGCGCATATGGATACGGCTGCGTTTTGCGCGTATAGTAGCTGTGCACCGAATGGCCAAACTCATGCACAAGTGTAAACAAATTGTTCACATTGTCCTGCCAGTTGAGCAAAATGTACGGATGGGTGCCGTACGCTCCCGACGAATAGGCGCCGCTTCGCTTTCCTTTGTTTTCGCGCACATCGACCCAACGGTTGTCAAGACCTTCTTTCACGATCGCCACATATTCCTCGCCAAGCGGCGCGAGCCCTTCAAGCATATATTGCTTCGCTTCCTCGTAGGTCACTTCCATTTTCACTTCTTGCACAAGCGGCGTGTACAAATCGTACATATGCAGCTCATCAAGCCCAAGCACTCGTTTGCGCAGCCGCACGTACCGATGCAACAGCGGCAAATGTTCGTGAATCGCGGCGATTAGATTGTCATAGACGCTCTCCGGAATGTTGTTCGCATCCAACGCCGCTTCTCGCGCCGAACGGTAGCGGCGGATGCGGGCGAAAAAGTTGTCTTTTTTCACCGTGCCGGCAAGCATATTGGCGAACGTATTTTGAAACTTCTCATACGTATGGTATACGGCGTAAAACGCATCGCGGCGGACGCGGCGGTCCGTGCTTTCTAAAAAGCGGATGAACCGGCCGTGCGTGACTTCGACTTCCTCGCGGTTTTCATCGATGATCGTCGGAAACGTCAAATCAGCGTTGTTCAACGCGCTGAACGTGTCGGATGTCGCCTGCATCACCTCGGCTGCCTGCGCCAAGATCGCCTCCTCTTCTGCCGACAGCACGTGCGGGCGCTGGCGCGTAATTTCGTCTAACGCGTGCGCATACAAGCGAAGCGGCTCGTATTGTTCCAAAAACGAGCGCAGCACCGCTTCATCGATCGCCAAAATTTCCGGCACGATAAACGCCATCGCGCTCGATGCTTCGCTGTACAAGCTTTTCGCCCGGGCGTCGAGCCCTTGGTAAAACGAGTTGGTCGTATCTTGATCATAGCGCATATGGGCGTATGTATACAGCTTGCCGAGGCGCATCGATACGTCATCTTGGCATTGCAATGCTTCATACAGCACTTCCGGCGATTCGCCAAGCCGCCCTTTGTATTCGCCAAGCTTTGGAATCATTGCCTTCACTTGTTTGAATTCTTCTTCCCAGGCGTCATCGGTGGGAAAAATGTCCTCAAGCCGCCACGTTTCTTCCACAGGAATCTCGCTTCGCAGCGGCAGCGACTTTTTCGCTTTCTTTTCCTCCACCGTCATCATTCCTCCTTATACAAATAATCGATACACGAATTATTATTCACCATTCCGTTCATCTTTTCCTGTTTTCTGCTCATTTTTTCCACTCTCCCGAACTCAAGTGTTGACCAATAGCAGCTAAGCGCCGACGTTTGGTGAATTTGCTCAAGAAGCGCAGCATCTTGATGAATCATCTGATCGACGGTCGACGGAAACGACAGCGGCTTCACCAAATGAAGCTGGTCGCCCTCTTCGCGGCGGAGATAGCCGAGCAGGCTCAACCAATGCAAATACTCGCCGACGGCCTCACGATACGTATCCCGGCCGACAAGCGGCAGCCGGCGCGGAACGAGGCGGCCGGTGCGGATTTTGTCGTCGAGCCACTGAAATAAAGATACTGCCGTTGCCGGCCGTCCGGTCTTTCCAAGAAGAAACAAAAGGACATACGTTTGCCAAATGAACGGCGCCGTCTCCCATAAATACCCCCGCGGCACTGGCCAGCCTGCTTCGGTCGGAAACAGTGACGGAACGATGCCCGCCTGGTAAAAATCAGCACAAATGCGGCGCACGGTTTGGTTCGGATAAAGCGGAAACGTCCGCCGCCATTGTTTTTTTCGTTCGAGCCATCGCTCCCAAAACTCGGATGGAAGCGGCAGCGGGCAGGGGGCCATCCAATCGGGGAACGAAAACGACGAAAGCGGAATCGAATCGACCGCGGCCAATGTTCGCTGCACCGATAGCGGCAACGGGCGAAAAAGACGGATAAAGCGTTTCGTCTCTGGACTGTAGTACCATATATGTGGAACGACTGAATGTGGAGCGCGATGGGCAAACAACCATTGAAACCGGGAGAGCTGCACTTCCCCCGAATATTTTGGCGAACGCCGCAAATGATGGGCTCCTAACACCCACAACGGGCGGATGCCAAGGAGACGGTAGCCGTCATTGCGTTCGCGAAACAGCGATTCATCGATCGTGGAACATTGGTATTCGAGGGCATAAAGGTGTGGGCCATGGCGGAACAATACGTCAGGACGCTGCTTGATGGCGGGCAAATACGGCTCGAGCTTCGCCTCCATGCCTTGGCGAATGAGCCACGCGAACAAGTCTCGCTTCCCAGTTAAGTGACGCTCCGACTCCGGTTCGTGCTCGACCGGGCAGGCCGCCCCTTTTCGATGGGCGAAATGCGGCAAACGGTAGCGGCCCGACCGGAGCACCACTTCTTGACGGCACGCGGGACAAAAAAACGGTTCCTGTCGTTTCAGGCGCATCAGCCCCTCTCGTTCCCATCTTTCCGCCCCGGCAAGCGAAACCGTCCTGCCATCAGCGGCGAGAGCGACAAACAACATGATCACTTCCTTTCCAGTAAAAAATAGTTGTCCGTGAGCGGGAACAGCTGGAATTGTTCTCTGCTGCCCCCCTTCACCGTTCGGTTCTTCCCTTTTATTCGTTGACCATCGCCGGTTTTCCTGCCCAAAGCCAAACTGCGTCGAAAAAAGTCCGCCGATTCGGCGGACTGGCGTTTACAAGCGGTTGGTTACAACAGAGGCGACAACAGCCGGGAGACCGATTCAGCGATACGCACCCGGAACGGGCGCTGTTGAAACTGTTCGTAGTCGATCATGGAAGCGTGGCGAAAATCTTCCAAAAAGTCGCGGACGAGTTTATGAATGCTGTCGGTATAATACAAAAAGGCGTTCACTTCAAAGTTTAAATGGAAACTGCGCATATCCATGTTCGCCGTGCCGATCGAGGCGAGCTCGCCATCGACGACGATGACTTTGCTGTGCAAAAACCCTTTCTCATACTCGTAAATTTTCACCCCAGCCTCGAGCAGCTCGGGAAAATACGAGCGCGAAGCGTAAAAGACAATTTTTTTATCCGGACGCTTTGGCGCCAGCAGGCGAACATCGATGCCGCTTAACGCCGCCACTTTGAGCGCCGTCAAAATGTCTTCATCCGGCACAAAGTACGGCGAGGCAACCCAAATCGACCGTTTGGCCGACGTAATCATGGCAAAATACAGCTGTTTGATCACTTCCCACTTTTGGTCCGGACCGCCGGCAATGAGCTGCACCCCGCCTTGCCCTTCCTCGACGATGAGCGGCGGCGACAAATAGTCCGGCGTCAACAAGCGTTCTCCCGTCATGTAATACCAATCTTGCAAAAAAATGAGCTGGAGCGTCCGGACGGCTTCACCGCGGATCAATAAGTGCGTATCGCGCCAAAATCCGAAATATTTGTTTTTTCCTAAATACTCATCTCCGATGTTCAGCCCGCCGACAAAGCCGACGCCTCCATCGATGACAATGATCTTTCGGTGATTGCGGAAATTGATTTGGTTGCTTAAAAACGGGAGGCGCACTGGTGAAAACGGGATCATCTCGACTCCAGCCGCGCGCAGCTCCTCGATATAGGCGTTTGACAACTTCCAACTTCCAACGGCGTCGTACAAAAAACGGACGCGCACACCTTGACGCGCTTTTTCCATCAAGACGCGCTTCAACTGTTGGCCGATTTCATCATGACGGACAATATAATATTCTAAATGAATATGGTGTTCCGCTTTTTCCAGTTCAGCAAAAATAGAAGAAAATGTCTCCTCTCCGTTCGTCAACACCGCCGTCTGCGAAGCAAGTGAAACCGGATGCTGGCCGATGCGATAAGCAAGGCGCAAAAGCGGACGCTGATGGGGCGCCATCGGCAGCCGCTCGACGGCAATCGGCGACGGCTCTTGAAACTTGAGCAGCACCGCCTCATCAAAATCGGCTTTCTTTTTATAGCGCCGTTGTTGCCAATAGTTGCGTCCGAACAATAAATAAAACAAAAAGCCGACAATCGGAAAGCTCCCCAGCACCGCCAGCCAAGCGATCGTCTGCGCCGGCTTTCGATTCTCAAGAGAAATGACCAGCGCAATAAAGATGACGGAACAAGACATCAATACGCTGAAAAGACCAAGCAGCTTCCCTTCCCAAAACCCGTTCGTCAATGCCAGCAACGCGCCGACAATGACGACGAGAATCGCCACTCTCGATGTGTTTCGCAACAAAACCCCTCCACCCGGCTCTTCATGATGGCCGTTTTTCTTCCGCTAACGTAGAAAACGCCGATTTCTGGCGGCGAAATCGGCGGAATGGAAACATTATAAGGCTGGAAAATACGTTTTGATCGTTTCGAGTGCATTGTCGCCCATAATTTCAGTCCCGTATTCTTCAAGTCGATAAATCGTCAGCTGGGAATCGCTTCCGTATTCCAACAGAAGGCTGAGCATATTGTCCACTTCCTGCTCGGTGTAGCGCTCGTCAAACTCCACGAACAAGTAATAGCGGCCTTCAAATTGGAACAGGCGATTCGACAACCGAGAGAAGTCAGCGCGATGGGCCAAGGAAATGACATCCTCGATATCCTTGAACGAAAGGATGAATTGAAGGACATCTTGCTCTTCTCTCTCCTCGGCGTCCCCGTTTTGACCAAAGTGGAAATGGTGGCCGAACAGCGATTCCACCTTTTCACCAGCTGACAGCGAAAACTCGCGCCATTTCTCTTCTGGAAGCGGCAGCTCGAGCTTGCTTCCGTCTTTGGACAACTGCGCTTTCGTCACGACGACTTCAAGCCCTTTTTCGAGCGCCTGCACTTGGATCCAAAGCGGGCCATCGAGCGAAAAATCGCTTTCCCCGTGAACTTCATCCATCATTTCCCAAAATAATTCTTCGCTTCGTTCCCGATTGTACCAAATTTCCTCGCGGTCAAAGCCGCGCTCCTCTATATCAACATAGGAAATGTAGAACTTCACCGTATGTTCATTGATGCGTTCGATTTCCATTTCTCAACTCTCCCTTCTAAAACAGAGAAATAAAAAAGGAAGGGATTGTGCCCCTGAAACTATTTAAATCAAAACTTATGATCTTGTACTTTTATTTTATGATAAAAAGCGAAAGAAGGGAAATAAAAAAACGCATTTTTAAAAATTGGTTATGAAACCGGCCATGCCCTACTATAATGATGATGAACACGGACGGAATGAGGGACGCCTATGGTGGATGAATACATCGTTTCCATCTTGCTGATTATCGGCATTGATGTCATTCTTGGCGGGGACAATGCGGTTGTCATTGCGCTGGCAAGCCGCAACTTGCCGGAACAAAAGCGGAATGTGGCCATCATTGTCGGCACCGCGCTGGCGATCGCTGTTCGCATTGTCTTGACGGTGGCCGTCGTTTGGCTGTTGACGATTCCGTTCTTGCAGCTCGCTGGAGGCGTCGTCCTCTTTTGGATCGCCTTGAAACTGATCGGGCAAAAAGACGAAAAACCGACTATGATCAAAGCCGAACCGTCGCTTTGGAAAGCCATCCAGACGATCGTCGCCGCCGATGTCGCCATGGGTCTTGACAACGTCATCGCCATCGCTGGAGCGGCTCAAGGCCATATCGGACTTGTTGTGTTCGGTTTTCTCTGTTCCGTTCCTATCATCATTTTAGGCAGCAAAATCATCCTTTATGCCATGGAACGGTTCCCGATTCTCATTTATGCCGGCGGCGCCCTCTTGGCGTACACCGCTGGAAAGATGATCGCTGCCGAAGAGCGGTTGCGCCCGTTTTACCCCCCGAATGGGGAGGCGCTGTTTCCAATGGCGGCGGCCGTTCTTGCCGTTTTGCTCGGCTTGGCGGCCCACCGCCGGTCGCGCGCCGCATAAAGCAAATGATAAAAAACTTCTACATGGCAGACCATGTAGAAGTTTTTTTATTACCCGTTCACCAGCCGCTGCGCTTCACGAAGCTGATACGCCCGCACTTTGCGCGGCAGAAAGCGGCGGATTTCATCTTCGTTGTAGCCGACTTGAAGCCGCTTTTCATCAATGATGATCGGCCGGCGCAAAATGCCTGGGTTTTTTTGAATGAGTTCGTACAAATCTTGCAGCGGCAGAGCTTCCAAGTTAATGTTCAGCTTCTGGAATACTTTCGAACGGGTGGAAATGATCTCATCCGTCCCCGTTTCCGTCATCCGCAAAATCTCTTTAATCTCCTCGACCGTGAGCGGTTCGGAGAAAATATTGCGCTCGACATAAGGAATATTGTGCTTCTCGAGCCACGCCTTCGCCTTCCGGCATGACGTGCAGCTCGGTGATGTGTATAGCTTGACCACTTCGATCACTCCTTTTGACAAGGAATCCCTTGCTTCCCTCGTCCGTCAGACGACAGACGTGCACCGCTATGCGGGTTTGACGTCTGACAGCATAGCGACACGGCCTGGACGCCAGTCTGGCGATCAGCCGCTTTGCCAATCGTTTGCAAATTGAAATGACTTTAACATGATATATTATACAATACATCGGCCAAGAAAGATATAGTTTTTCGATGATAAATGCAATTTTCTTTCTTTCCTCTTCCAAAGTAAAGGCAAATCCTCTACAATCAAAGTAGAAAAGGAAAAGGGAGGAAGAACCGATGGCCGGCTATTTCATCGACTTTGCCATTGCTTCGGCATTGATCGTCGTCCTCACCGCATTGATGGGAAACATCAGCAACACGATCGGAGAGCGGATGTTCGGCCGAAACAAAAGTGGAAAGCATGTCGAGGCCTCTCGCCGCATCCAACAAGGATGGAAAGTCGTCGGGGGAAAAAAATAACGCGCCAAGACAGGCGCATAGGTGGGCGCCGCCTCTTTCACCGTTCGCATCATGCGGCGATGAAGGAGCGGCGCTCTTTTCTATTCTGCTAGGCATACATCGCCCGATACCGCTTATACTCTTCCTCCGAACAAAGCACAAAATGGCCAGGCGTAATTTCACGGAATTCAAGTTCCTCTCCATCTTTGTAGCCATGTTGCGCCGGGTCGTAAACGATCCGCTTGCGCGTCCGCTCCGTTTCCGGATCCGGAAGCGGAATGGCCGACAAGAGCGCCTTCGTGTATGGGTGGATCGGATTGCGGTACAGCTCTTCCGATTCAGCGAGCTCGACCATTTTCCCGAAATACATGACGCCGATCCGGTCGCTGATGTATTTGACCATCGACAAGTCATGGGCAATAAACAAGTACGTCAACCCTTTTTCACGCTGCAGGCGCTTCAATAAGTTCACGACTTGCGCCTGAATGGAAACGTCAAGCGCCGAAATCGGCTCATCGGCGATGATGAATTCCGGCTCGACGGCAAGCGCCCGGGCGATGCCGATCCGCTGGCGCTGACCGCCGGAAAACTCATGCGGGTAGCGGCTGGCATGCTCGCGGTTCAAGCCAACCGTCTCAAGCAATTCATACACGCGTTGCATCCGTTCTTCTTTCGTTTTCGCCAGCCCATGGATGTCGATGCCCTCAGCGATAATATCCGCGACCGTCATCCGCGGATTCAACGACGCATACGGATCTTGGAAAATCATCTGCATTTTCCGATTTAACTCTTTCAGCTCTTTTTTTGATTTTTTGCCGTGCACATTGACGCCGTTAAACAGCACTTCTCCTTCCGTCGCTTCGTACAGCCGGATGATCGTCCGCCCCGTTGTCGACTTGCCGCAGCCCGACTCGCCGACAAGGCCGAACGTTTCACCTTTATAAATGTCAAAGGTGACGCCGTCGACTGCTTTCACCACCTGACCGCGTCCAGCTGGGAAATACTGTTTCAAATTTTTGACCTCAAGCAGCTTTTGTCTAGCCACGCGGTTTTCCTCCTTTCCGGGCGACGATGTCAGCAAACCGTTTCATCCGTTCACGCACGATAGCCGGCGGTTCCACTTTCGGCGCCATTTCATGCAACAGCCATGTCGCCGCATAGTGCGTATCAGACACTTGGAACATCGGCGGCTCGAGCTCATAGTCAATTTTGAGCGCATACGGATTGCGCGGCGCAAACGCATCGCCTTTTGGCGGATTTAACAAATCCGGCGGCGAACCCGGAATCGAATACAGCTCCGTATCTTTATGATCAAGGCTCGGCATCGAGGCCAGCAATCCCCACGTGTACGGGTGTTTCGGATTGTAAAAAATTTCATCCACCGTGCCGATCTCCACGATTTTCCCGGCATACATCACGGCCACTCGGTCGGCCATGTTGGCGACGACCCCTAAATCATGGGTGATGAAAATAATCGACATGCCGAGCTTTTTCTGAATGTCTTTCATCAACTCCAAAATTTGCGCCTGAATCGTCACATCAAGCGCTGTCGTCGGTTCATCGGCGATCAAAATTTTCGGATTGCACGCCAAGGCGATGGCGATGACAACACGCTGGCGCATCCCGCCGGAAAATTGGTGCGGGTATTGCTTCATGCGCAGCTCGGCGTTTTTAATGCCGACCAGCTGCAATAGTTCAATCGCCCGTTTGCGCGCTTCATCTTTCGACAGCTTTTGATGCTTTAAAATCGCTTCCATAATTTGTTTCCCAATCGTCATCGTCGGATTGAGCGACGTCATCGGATTTTGGAAAATCATTGAAATTTCCGCACCGCGGATCGATTGCATTTCTTTCTCCGACAGCTTGGTCAAGTCTTTTCCTTCAAATAAAATTTCCCCTTGCTTAATCCGGCTCGGCGGTGTCGGCAACAGGCGCATCAACGCCTTGGATGTCACGGATTTCCCAGACCCCGACTCGCCGACGATCGCCAGCGTTTCTCCCTTATACAAGTCGAACGTGACGCCGCGAACCGCCTGCACTTCACCGGCGTGGATGTCAAAGGAAATATGCAAATCGTTCACCTGCAAAATTTTCTTCATCGGTTTCACCCCTTCCGTCGGCTATTTGCGCATTTTCGGGTCGAGCGCATCGCGAATTCCGTCTGCCACCAAGTTGAAGCTTAAAATGAGCAAGCTGATCACAACCGCTGGAATAATCATTAAATGCGGATACGTTTGAATCGATTTATACCCGTCATTGACAAGCGAGCCAAGCGACGCTTCCGGCGGACGGATGCCAAGGCCGATAAAGCTCAAAAACGCCTCAGTGAAGATGGCCGATGGAATCGTGAACATCGTCGTAATAATGATCGGGCCGATGACGTTCGGGATCAAATGTTTGAAAATGAGCCGTGATGTCGGCGCTCCGAGCGTCCTTGCCGCCAACACATATTCCATGTTCTTTAATTTCAACACTTGTCCGCGCACGATCCGCGCCATCGTCGTCCAACCGGTAATGACCATCGCCAACGTGATGGAAATGATTCCAGGCTCAAAAATCAAAATGAACAAAATGACCATAATTAAATACGGAATGCCGTTTAAAATTTCGATGATCCGCTGCATCACATTGTCGACGCGGCCGCCATAGTAGCCGGAAATGCCGCCGTACGCAATCCCGATCAATAAGTCGATCAACGCCGCCAGCAAACCAATGTAAAGTGAGATGCGCGTGCCATACCACGTTCTCACCCACAAGTCGCGTCCTAAGTCATCCGTGCCAAACCAATAGTACTCTTTCACGCCGCGCTGTTTATATACATCAACGCCGTTCGCATCCCGGCCGTCAAACGGAAGCCAATGAACATGCTCGAGCACCGGGATTTTCGGCGGAAGTTTCGCATGCCGCAAGTTTTGATCTTTATACGTCCGGTCGCTCGCCATCGGGGCGATGATCGCCATGAGCGTCAAAATGATAATCATCACGAGCCCCACGATCGCTGCCTTGTTTTCCCGAAGGCGAAGCCAAGCATCCTGCCAAAACGTCAAGCTCGGACGGCTGATTTTTTCCTGCTCACCGACGTTCGGCGGGGCGGGCTGAAACCATTCCGGTGAAAGTTGTTCGTATTGTTGTTTCGCCATCATTTTTTCCCTCCCGCTAAACGAATGCGTGGGTCGACAATCCCATAGAGAATATCAACGATAAAAATGACAAAAATCAATAACGCCGAATAAAACAACGTAGTGCCCATAATGACAGGGTAGTCGTTCAGCTCGATCGAACGGACAAACTGCTCGCCGAGACCGGGAACGGCAAAAATTTTCTCGATGACGAGCGTTCCCGTCATTAAGTTGACCGCCATCGGTCCGAGAATTGTGATAACTGGAATGAGCGAGTTGCGGATCGCATGCTTGATGATGACCCCCGCATTGCTAATCCCTTTCGCCCGAGCCGTCAAAATGTAGTCAGAGCTTAACACTTCAAGCATTTCCGTGCGCATAAAGCGGGCGATGCTGGCGATGACCCCGACAGACAGCGCCAATGTCGGGAGAATCGTATATTTGAAGCCTTCCCAAAAGGCGACCGGAAGCCATTGCAGTTTCACAGCGATAAAATATTGCAAAAACCCCCCTAACACAAACGACGGGATCGAGGCGCCCAACACCGCAATGACCGTAGCTGTGTAATCTTCCCAATGATTATGTCGAATCGCCGCGACAATTCCGAGAATCAACCCAACGATCGTCCCAAAAACAATCGCCTGAAACCCGAGCTGGGCCGACGGGCCGATTCGATCGCTGATGAGCTCTGTCACTGGGCGGTTGTCATATTGGAACGATACCCCCAAGTCTCCTTTCAACAAATTCCCTAAATATTGAATGTATTGAACAGGCACGGGCTTATCCAATCCGTACTCTTTTAAAATAAGCGCCTTCTGTTCCGGCGTTAATTTCTCTTGGTTTTGCAGCGGCGAACCAGGCAACAGCTTCATTAAAAAGAACGTCAACGTCGCAATGATAAATAACGTGATAATCATATAAACGAACCGCTGAAGCGTATACCGCGCCATGACCGCACCTCCTCTGCTTTTCTATAATCTTCGTTGTTTTTCGACATTTTTCGCCTTGGCAGGCAAAAGGAGAGTATATGCCTAGGCATATACTCTCCTCCGCATTTTCAAGAGAACAACGGATTACTCGACATACGCCCATTTCAAGCTGTAGTCGGCGCCGAATGTATGCGTGACGAAGTCTTTGACATACTCGCGTTGCAAATAGGCAGCGCCGCGTTGGTACAGCGGAGCGATCGGCATTCCTTCAAAGACGATTTTTTCTGCTTTCAGCATCGCATCCCAACGAGCTTGTTGATCGTTGGCAAGCGTCGTTTGCGCGTCTTTGATCAGCTTGTCGTACTCAGGATTCGACCAGCCTGTTTCGTTGTGCGGGCTTGTCGACGTCCAAAGCTGCAGGAACGTCATTGGGTCTTGATAGTCCGGACCCCAGCCGGAGAACGACAAATCATATTGCATGTTGCTTTCGAGCTTCAGTTTTTGTGCAAACGGTTGTTGCTTAATGTTGATCGTCAAGCCCGGCAAGTTTTGTTCAAGCTGCGCTTTCACATACTCGCCGATTTTCTTCGCGCTGTCGGTGTCATAGTTCAGCAATTCAAGCGTAAATTTGTCTTTGCCCAGCTCTTTTTTCGCTTGCTCCCACAGTTTTTTCGCTTCATCCGGATTGTAATTGACCAAATCGCCATTCACATCGCGGAAGTCTTTGCCATCCGGACCGGTGACGAAGTCTTTCGGAACGGTGAACTTCGCCGGAATCGAACCGTTGTTCAAGAGCGTATCGACCATCGCTTGCGTGTCGATGGCCATCGCAATCGCTTTGCGGGCGTTGACGTTGTTCAACGGTTCTTTTTTCGTGTTCATGCGCAGCCAGTAGAGCGACGGATCCAATTTCGTATGGAAGTTTTTGTCGTTTTTGTACTTATCCACGAACTCCGCCGTCAAGCCGACGCGGTCCGCTTGTTTTGTTTCATACAAGTTGACGGCTGTCGCCGTGTCTTTCACGACTTTCACATTGACTTTTTCCAGCTTGACGTTGTCTTTGTCCCAGTAGTTCGGGTTTTTCGTATATACCCAACCTTGTTCGTGCTTCCACTCGCTCAACACGAACGGGCCGTTGTACAATGTTGTATTCGCTTCCAATCCATATTTGTCGCCTTGAGCTTTGACAAATTTTTCGTTTTGCGGCATAAACGTGCCAAACGCTGTCAAGCCGACGAAATACGGAACTGGGTTTTTCAGCTCGACTTTAAGGGTGTAGTCATCAAGGGCTTTGACGCCGACTTGGTCAAGCGGCACCTTGCCTGTGTTGGCTTCTTCCGCGTTTTTAATGTCGTACATGATGTACGCATATTCCGATTTCGTCTTCGGATCAAGCACGCGCTTCCAAGCGAATTCGAAATCGTGCGCCGTCACCGGATCGCCGTTGGACCATTTCGCATCTTTGCGAAGCTTGAATGTATACGTTTTGCCGTCTTGGCTCACTTCATAGCTTTCCGCGATCCCTGGCACCGGCTTGTTGTCTTTGCCTAAACGGTACAGACCTTCCATGACGTTGTTCAACACGATAAACGATACTTGGTCGGTGGCGAGCGCCGAATCAAGCGACGGGATCTCTTGGCTTTCAAGCAAGTTCAGCACCTGCTCCTTCTTCTCCGCCGGCTTTTCGCCGCCCTGGCCGCCTTGAGCGTTGTTGTTGTCCTTGCCTCCGCCGCACGCCGCTAAAAACGTCGACAGCGCGAGAAGCAGGACGAGGAAGAAAGAGAATCGCTTCTTCACTAAAAAACCCCCCTTAAAATTTATGTAGCGTATTACAAATCTTCTGAACCATTTGATTTCAGAAGATTGTACTTACATCGCTTATTATATCCTGTGTTAGTATATTTGAAAAGGATTTTTTTATTTTCTTAAATAAAAAAATTTCAAACTACTTACAAACGGGATGAGGATCGGATTGCATTTACACCTGCATTGTAACGACTTTTGCCACAATTGTAAACAAAAAATTTCTGCCTACAGAAAAAAGAAAACGCTTACAATATAATTTTTTTGCCCTTCCTTTCAGCTTCGAAGCAAATCTCTCCTGAACTTCCAGGTTTCTTCTATATTTTTCAATATAATTTTGTTAATAATTTTGACAATCTTCCCGCCCACATGATTTATGATAAAATAAGCAGTGAGAAGGGAAAGGCGGGAACAGACGATATGAAACAAACGGCTGTGCGGACTGGATGGCTCGTCGCCGCGATGCTGGCGGCAAGCGCACTCATCGTAATAGGGCAAGGAGCATGGAGTACGGTGGCCTTTATTAACGTTTCGTTTTTGCTCTCCCTTTTGCCTCTGTCGCTTGGCGGGCTTTTGTTTGTTTATGAACGCGGGTTTTTCAGCGGATTCGCATACGGGTTTCGCCGATTGCGCAGGAATCGAACGAAGGTGGAGCGGTATCTTGAGGAAGCGGCAGCAGAACATGAATCGGATGAGCTGCTCGGTCCGCGGCGTTTCGCCATCACGTATCCGCTTCTCTTTTCTGGTCTGCTTCTGTTTCTGGCGATGATTGCCGCCGGATATGCCGTGCAATAAGGTTGCAACAGCTGAATGTTTTCCGTATAATATAAGGCAAATCTAGGATCAACCGAGCGATGAGAAAGAAGAGTACATATTGGCGATGCCTTCAGAGAGCTTGTGGACGGTGCGAACAAGCGGCTAGCCATATGGAATGGGCTTTCGAGCTTCCCGCCGAACCGGCGACGCAGTAGGCGAGGACGTTTCCCCGCGTTACAGGGGGCCATGCGCTAAGCATGGGCTGAGCGATTGCGCTTGTCGGCGCAATAAGTAGGGTGGCACCGCGGTCCTACCGTCCCTATCAGAGGGCTGGCAGGGCCTTTTTTATTTTTTGCTTGAGGGAGTGAAGATCGATGAAAACCATTTTTTCCGGCATTCAGCCAAGCGGCGTCATCACCCTTGGCAACTACATCGGGGCGCTGCGGCAGTTTGTCGAGCTGCAGCATGAATACAACTGCTATTTTTGCATCGTTGACCAACACGCCATTACCGTTTGGCAAGACCCACGCGAACTGCGGCAAAACATCCGCCGCCTCGCCGCTTTGTATTTAGCAGTCGGCATCGACCCGACGCAAGCGACGTTGTTCATCCAGTCAGAAGTGCCGGCGCACGCTCAAGCCGCTTGGATGCTGCAGTGCATCGTTTATATCGGCGAACTTGAGCGGATGACGCAATTTAAAGAAAAATCGGCCGGCAAAGAGGCGGTCAGCGCCGGGCTGCTCACGTACCCGCCGCTGATGGCCGCTGACATTTTGCTTTATAACACCGACATCGTCCCGGTCGGCGAAGACCAAAAGCAGCATATCGAATTGACGCGGGATCTGGCCGAGCGCTTCAACAAACGGTATGGCGAGCTGTTCACGATCCCTGAGGCGCGCATTCCGAAAGTCGGCGCCCGCATCATGTCGCTTGTCGACCCGACGAAAAAAATGAGCAAATCCGACCCCAACCCGAAAGCGTACATCACACTGCTTGACGATGCGAAAACGATCGAGAAGAAGATCAAAAGCGCGGTCACCGACTCGGAAGGAACGATTCGCTACGACAAAGAAGCGAAGCCAGGCATTTCGAACTTGCTCAATATTTATTCGACGCTATCCGGTCAATCGATCGAGGAGTTGGAGCGGCAATACGAAGGAAAAGGATACGGCGTCTTCAAAGCAGACCTCGCTCAAGTCGTCATCGAAACGCTTCGACCGATTCAAGAGCGGTATCACCATTGGATGGAAAGCGAGGAGCTTGACCGCGTGTTGGATGAAGGGGCGGAAAAAGCAAATCGGGTTGCATCGGAAATGGTGCGCAAAATGGAGCAAGCCATGGGGCTCGGGCGGCGGCGGTAAATAGCCGCATCCAGCGAAGCCATACAAAAACGGGCAGGCGCCTATCGCCTTGGCCCGTTTTTTAATTGACTTTTGGTTCTTGCTCCATTTCCCACAGTTTTTCGAAAAATGGCTGCCCTTTGATCAAGTTTTCGCACAGCTGCTCATGCCGTTCGGACCACCCGTATTTCGTCTCGTTATACAATTGTTCCCACGCTTCATCAAAAGACATTTTTTGAATAGCGGCGTATTTTTCCGGCGCCCATTCCGTATACCAATAGCGCATCTGGGCAGTATTTTTTGTCGAATAAAGCTGGTCAAGCGCCATAAACAACAGCTGTTTCAACTGCCGCTCTTTGCGCGTGAGTCCGCACATCAGTTCCGGAGCCGGCGATAAAATGTGGTATTCTTTTTCATACCTCGGCAGCGGATAGTCCCGTTCCTCCGCTTCGGCCGCCATTTCGTAGACGAGTTGTTCCTGACGCGGAATGAGACGGCTTTTGCGAATCGGGATTTGATAACCGATTGTATCGACAGCCAAAACGCCGGCGCCGTCCGTGACAACGAAACAATAGTCCAGCTGAATGCGTTCATGGTTTTTGCGGACATACGCCTTCTGATGTACATCGTCTAGCAGCGGTTTTGGAAGATCGGACAAGCTGTTTTCAATGTAATGAAACAGGGCCGGGGATACTTTTAACAGCGGCACTTGGTCGAGCAGCTCGATTTGATCGTCCTTGCGCCATTCATGGAAATGGCAGACGTTGTATCCGTTCTCTTCTCCTTCAAACCAGTTGACCCAAATGTCGTGCAGATAAAGCATGCGAGACCCCTCACTTCCAGACGTGTTTGTCCATCAGTATAGGCAGAGGGGGAGAATTTTATTCCATTTCGTCCTCTTTTCCCCTCTAGGGGCTGCGGCTTGGAAACGTCAAGCTCCCCCACATCAAAAGAAGGCCAATAGGGAATAAATAACATTCCACCCTTGTCGAAATATAAGATAAGTATTCGCTAAAACCGCGCTCTGGAGTGATGATGTTCAAATAGGCGATCACCATCATGCCGCCGACGACTGAAAAACCGAAACCGACCAAATAAAAAAACAGGCGGACCACCGGGCTTTCCCTTCCTTCTTGTCCACGTCCTTGTTCTACATATATGTCGGCGCCATGGACAACATGCCTGTTTGCGCCCGATGCCCCTAAGATTCTTGTGATAACCGGACAGCGGCGGTCGCCATGCGGTTTCGAGCTAAGACGCTCCTTGCTGTTTGCCTGAAAAGCCCGCCAACTCCGCGATGTCTTTCGCTTCCATCTTCATCAATTGGGCGAGCGAATAGCCTCTTTCTAGGCAACGACGGATGATGGCATACCCAACGGCATAGCCCCCCATTTTCGGATGCCATCCAAGCCCGTACAAAATGCGGGAAGTATGCGGATGCGAAACGGGCAAATGTTGGTTCGGGACAATATAACGCCGCCAAAACCGTTCCATCTCCCGATCGGTGTAATACTTCGTCCATCCCGCACACTGCTTGACGCCGACTGTCTCGGCGACGGCATGCTCCGCCAATCCTTCCATAACGACTGCATCCAGCAACGTCGCATCTTCGCCTTCGTTCGGCAACTGCTTGAGACGGCATACATGGTTGTATTCATGCGCCACCAACGCGGCGATCTCCTCGTCGCCATGATCCGGCAGCAAGAAGAAAAACAATTTATCAGCAAACGCCACCCCGCCTTTTCCTTGGAATTCGCGCACAAGCTTCCGGTTTTCGTCATCGGCCGGCAGCAAAAATACCGGAACGTCCGGTCCCTTCCATATCCCCCGTTGCCGTTCATACAAACGGCCAAGACGTTCCCAAAGACGGCGCTCTTTCATCTCCGGCAAAAGCCGCTCGGCCTGCCGAGTGCTTCGGTACATGCCATACAGCCGTAAATAGCTGTAAATCTCACGCGCCGGCATCTTGCCAAAAAGCGGCGCCAACCGTGCGCACAACCGGAGCGGATCGCCTTCATCCTCTTCAAGCCATCGATCGGTCGGAAGCAATCCCATCGCTTTTCCCTCCTTTTCTCTTACGTTATGTCGGCAGGGAAAAGACGGTGAAACAAAACAAAAAAGAGAGCCTGACGCTGAACCGAACCCGCCGTTAGTCACGCGTTTTCAGCTCTGCTCAACCAAGGCTCTCCTTTTCATCCATTACACATATTTTTTAAAAATCAATGTCGCATTATGGCCGCCAAATCCAAATGAGTTGCTTAAGACCACACGCACGTCTTGCTTGCGCGCTTCATTCGGCACATAGTCGAGGTCGCATTCCGGATCCGGTGTTTCGTAGTTGATCGTCGGCGGAATGATGCCGTCGCGGATCGCCAGCACGGAGAAAATCGCTTCCACCGCGCCGGTCGCCCCGAGCAAATGCCCAGTCATCGACTTCGTCGAGCTGACGGCGAGCTTATAGGCATGATCGCCGAATACTTCTTTGATCGCCGCCGTCTCATACTTATCATTGTAATCGGTGCTCGTGCCGTGGGCGTTGATGTAATCGATCTCCTCCGGCTTCAGGCCAGCGTCATGAAGCGCTTGGCGCATCGCCCGCACGCCGCCTTCGCCGCCCGGCGCCGGTGCGGTGATATGATACGCATCGGCGGTCGCACCGTAACCGACAATTTCGGCGTAAATCTTCGCGCCGCGGCGCAACGCGTGCTCCAATTCCTCAAGAACAACGATGCCTGCTCCCTCACCCATGACGAAACCGTCGCGGTTTTTGTCAAATGGGCGGCTCGCCGTTTTTGGATCTGGATTGGTTGAAAGAGCCGTACTGGCGCAAAAACCGGCGAACGACATTTTCGTAATCGGCGCTTCCGTCCCGCCGGTGATCATGACATCGGCGTCGCCGCGCTGAATGACTTTAAACGCATCACCGATCGAGTTCGCCCCGGTCGCGCAAGCGGTCACCGTGCACGAATTGATCCCTTTCGCTCCGAGGATGATCGATACTTGCCCAGCGGCCATATCCGGGATCATCATTGGCACGAAAAACGGGCTCACTCGGCGATAACCGCGCTGCTGGAAAATCTCAAACTGCTGTTCAAACGTCTCCATGCCGCCGATGCCAGAACCAATCCAAACACCGACCCGTTCAGCGTTGCTTTCATTAATGTCGAGATTGGCATCTTTGACCGCCATGAGCGCCGCAGCGACGGCGAATTGGGTAAATCGGTCCATCTTCCGCGCCTCGCGGCGGTCGATAAACAGCGACGGATCGAAGTCTTTCACTTCCGCCGCCACTTTCGCCGGAAAGTCGTCCGGATTGACGCGAGTGACAATGTCGATGCCGGACTGGCCGGCGATAATGTTTTTCCACGTCGTTTCTGCGTCATTCCCAAGCGGGGTGACGGCGCCTATGCCTGTCACGACGACTCGTCTTTTTTCCATCGTTTCCGTCTCTCCTTTTATTTCGATAATATACGTGCCGTTAACGGCCCCAGCGCAAAGCGATCGCGCCCCACGTCAGCCCGCCGCCGAATCCGACCATAATGATGAGATCATCGTCATGGATTTTGCCCGCTTCCAACTCTTCTACAAGCGAAATCGGAATGGATGCGGCCGACGTGTTGCCATATCGACGGATGGTTGTCGATATTTTCTCTTCTGGCAGCTCGAGCCGCTGTCTGGCCGCTTCGACGATGCGAATGTTCGCTTGATGCGGAATGAGAAAGTCGACATCGTCTTTCGTGAGCCCGGCTTTTTCAAGCACACGCACGCTTAATTCTCCCATTTGCCGGACGGCGAACTTGAATACTTCACGGCCGTTCATGACGATATATTCGTCTTTGTATAAATGTTTTCCTCCTGTTCCGTCAGCTCCCAACTCGAAAGATAAAATCCCGCGCCCGGGCGACACCGGACCCATGACGACCGCTCCGGCGCCGTCGCCGAACAGCACCGCCGTGTTGCGGTCGGTCCAATCGGTGATTTTCGATAGTTTGTCTGCCCCCACTACTAATATATACTTGTAGGCGCCTGTGTCAATAAATTGGGCGGCCGTGACCATCCCGTACATAAACCCCGCACAGGCAGCGCTGATATCAAGCGCAGCGGCGTTGACGGCGCCAAGCCGCTCTTGCAGCATGCAAGCGACCGACGGAAACGGACGGTCCGGAGTGACGGTGGCAACTAAAATGAGATCAATATCCTTCGCCTCCATGCCAGCGTCTTGAAGCGCCCTTTCTGCGGCAAAATACGCCATATGGGACGTATCGATGTCATCCGGAGCGATGCGGCGCTCCTCGATCCCGGTGCGCGTCCGGATCCATTCATCCGATGTATCCATCATTTTTTCCAAATCAAAGTTGGTCAACACTTTTTCCGGCACATAGCGGCCGACCCCGATAATTCCTGCTCCCATATCATTCATCTCCTCTTTCTTTCCCAAAATGGCAAAAAAACGCTCACGCTGACAACCAAACTTGAATGTACAATCAGTCTACATCACCAATTATTATTACTTGGTACTAATTTTAGCCGAAAGAGCGTGGATGCGCAATAGAAAACGAAAGTTGAACCAGCGCTTTCCGTACCCCTAAGGCATTTGTCCAAACCGCTTTTTCCCTTCTGCCATACAATACAAATACGAGCAACCATCGCATGAAAGGGAGGATCGCCCATGGCCAACGGCGAAGCACAAGAACAACATCGCGAACGGCAAGACCGTTTTTCCCGCCTAATGTTCGGATCTTTTCCTTCTCGCGCAACCGGCGAGCGCGAAGATCAAGGGAGCGGGGCAGAACCGCCTTTACTGCCGAACATCGATTTCATGAAGCTGTTTGAAAACGTCAATACGCTAGCCGACTCATTGCAACAATTAAAACCGCTCGTGAAAAAGATCACCTCGCTCGTCGACTTATTGAAAAAATAGCAGACGCACCGGTCGATGCGTCTGCCCTTGTCGTTTACGGGAGTTCATTGTATTGGCAGAAAAATTGCCCGATTTGTCGAGCCAGTTGGCGCCGTTTCTCCGGCAGCTCGTAAACGACGCGCACCCGGTTGTTTGTCGTTTTCATCCATTGTTCATATTTACGGCTATGCAAGGCGGATGGATACGGGCTCACTCCGGCCAGCTGCCAAATCGTCACCGGAACGTCATGAGGACTGAGAAAGAGGGACGGAACAGCCTCGGGCACCTCCTCTTCTTTCAAGCCATAGGCAGTCGCGATTTCCCTCACCATCCGCCGGTACACGAATGGATGTTCCTGTTCATAGTCAAGCTGGGCGCGAACATCAAGGCAAGGGTTGATCATGGCGACGGCGCGGATTTGACTTGGCATGGCGCCAAGCAGTTGCAAGGCAACGAGCGCGCCCATTCCTTCGGCAACGATATAGATGCGCTGGTTCACAATTTCGCTTTTCAACACCGAGTAAATGAGTTGGCGCGCCAGCCGGACCGCTTTCGGACTTCCCCAATGCCGGCCGTACAAATGGGACGAAAAGACCGTATACCCACGTTCCAACCAATCTTCCAGCCATTGGCGCCGCCCCGGATGCTCGAGCCAAAAACTCGTCTGTTCGTTCACAAAATGGTCGCCGTCGCCCATTAAAAAAAGGGCAAACCCATTTGGGCGCTCCGGCACGTGAACGATGCACCATTGCTCATCGAGTTGAAAAAACCGCCGTTGTCCTGCCATCGTTTCCATTCACCCTTGTTTGGCAATGCATAATGGTACAGTATACGATATGCGCGGCCAAAAAAAACGTCCGGGTATATGCCTACGTGACAAATTGTGATAAGATAAGAAAAGGAATGACGAGAAGATGGGAGGAACAAAGATGCGCTTGTTTTGGACGTTTTTTTGGACGTTTTTGCTCGTGCAAATGGCAACGTACGTCATGGGCTCGATGCAAGGGATCGGCTATGATTTCGCAACCGGCGCCTTGCTCGGCGTGATCGTGACCGTTTTAGTCCTTGTCGTCGCCGCTTTGATTCCGGACGAGCCGGCTGGGGATCACCATCATTGATCATTCGCTTCATAAGACAACGCCTTGGGGTGAAAGTCCCAAGGCGTTGTTTTTTGTCATCTTTAACCGAGAATCCTCCCACTTCAACACCTATATAGGGTAAGTGGAGGAGCATTCCATCCATATTGATCTGGGCTTGTGTTTTCCGCCCATGCTCAAACAATGCGACCAACCCCGGCAGACAAGAAGCACGTCTCTCCGCGTCGTCGGCGCCCCCTTCAGCTCGTTTACGCCGACGGACGAATGGCGATCTGCCCGTTGTCAACATCGACCGTGACGGTGCTGTAATCTTTCACCCGCCCAGCGATCAGCTCTTTCGCAAGCGGCGTTTCGATTTGCTTTTGCATAAACCGTTTGAGCGGGCGGGCGCCGTATACTGGGTCGAAGCCCGCTTCGGCGATGTATTGCTTCGCCGCTTCGGTCAGCACGAGTTCGATATGCCGATCGGCCAAACGGGCCGACAGCTCGCGGGCGAACTTTTCGATGATGCCTTTCACCTCATTCATCGACAATGGCTTAAATAAGACGATATCGTCGATCCGGTTTAAAAATTCTGGGCGGAAATGGGCGCGCAATTGGTCAAACACTTGGCTGCGCGTCTGTTCATCGATGTCGCCGTCTTTGTGTTCCAATAACAGCGGCGAGCCGATGTTCGATGTCATAATGACGACTGTGTTTTTAAAATCGACCGTCCGCCCGTGCGAGTCGGTGAGCCGTCCGTCATCGAGCAGCTGCAGCAGGATGTTGAACACGTCCGGATGAGCTTTTTCGATTTCATCGAACAATAGAACGGAATACGGCTTGCGCCGCACTGCCTCGGTCAGCTGGCCGCCTTCCTCATAGCCGACATAGCCGGGCGGCGCCCCGATCAAACGGGAGACAGCATGTTTTTCCATGTATTCGGACATATCGAGGCGAATGAGCTGCTCCTCGCTGTCAAACAGCGCCTCGGCCAGCGCTTTGGCCAGCTCCGTTTTGCCGACGCCGGTCGGTCCAAGGAACAAAAACGAGCCGATCGGACGGTTCGGGTCTTTCATCCCGGCCCGCGCCCGCAAGATGGCGTCGGCGACGAGCTCCACCGCTTCGTCTTGGCCGATGACTCGCTTATGGAGCCATTCATGAAGCCGCAGCAGCTTTTCCCGCTCCCCTTCGACAAGGCGGGTGAGCGGAATGCCAGTCCAGCGTGACACGATTTCGGCAATCTCTTCTTCCGTCACTTCCTCGCGCAGCAATTTCCCTTCACTTTGCTCACTGATTTCTTGCTCGAGCTGTTTGAGTTGCTTTTCCAACTGCGGAATGCGGCCATGGCGAAGCTCCGCCGCCTTGTTTAAATCATACTCGTTTTCCGCCTCTTCCAGTTCGCGTTTTGCCCGCTCGAGCGCCTCGCGCAAACGGCGGACGCGGTCAAGCGCCTCTTTTTCTTTTTGCCATTGCGCTTTCATGGCGTTCGCCTTTTCACGCAAATCGGCAAGTTCTTTTTGCAATGCCGCAAGCCGCTCGCGGCTCGCTTCATCCGTTTCTTTGCTTAAGGCCGCCTCTTCAATTTCAAGCTGCATGACGCGGCGCATCACTTCGTCCAGCTCCGACGGCATCGATTCCATTTCCGTCCGGATCGTCGCGCACGCTTCATCGACCAAATCGATCGCTTTGTCAGGCAAAAAGCGGTCAGAGATGTAACGGTCGGACAAAACGGCGGCCGCGACGAGCGCGCGATCGTGGATTTTCACTCCATGGTGCACTTCATACCGTTCTTTCAATCCGCGCAAAATCGAAATCGTGTCCTCGACACTCGGCTCTTGGACAAGCACTTGTTGGAAGCGGCGCTCGAGCGCCGGGTCTTTTTCGATGTATTGCCGGTACTCATCAAGCGTCGTCGCCCCGATGCAGCGCAACTCGCCGCGGGCAAGCATCGGCTTGAGCATATTGCCGGCGTCAATCGCCCCTTCCGCTCTGCCGGCGCCGACGATCGTATGCAGCTCGTCAATGAACAATATGATGCGGCCGTCGCTTTTTTTGATTTCGTTTAACACCGCTTTCAGCCGTTCTTCAAATTCACCGCGAAACTTTGCTCCGGCGACGAGCGCGCTCATATCAAGAGCGAAAATCGTTTTGTCTTTCAGCCCTTCCGGGACATCTTTGCGCACGATGCGTTGAGCGAGCCCTTCGACAATAGCGGTCTTCCCGACGCCCGGCTCGCCGATCAACACCGGGTTGTTTTTCGTCTTCCGCGACAAAATGCGGATGATGCGGCGAATTTCACTGTCGCGGCCGATGACCGGGTCGATTTTTCCCGCTTTCGCTTCCGCGACAAGGTCGCGCCCGTATTTTGCCAACGCTTCATAGGTTGCTTCCGGATGTGGACTCGTCACGCGTTGATTCCCCCTTACGTTTCTCACTGCCGCTAATAGTGCTTCCTTCGTCAGTCCAAACGACGCCAGCTGCCGAGCGACCGGCTCGGCGCCATGAGGCAACGCGAGCAGCACATGTTCGACCGATATGTACTCGTCTTGCATTCGCTTCGCTTCGTTTTCCGCCTCCTCAAGCAGCCGCGCTAAGGCGGGCGCAACATACAGCTGCCCGTCCGCCCCATGCACTTCAGGCTTTTGGCGAAGCTGGCTGCGAAGCCAGTCAGCGGCCTTTTCCTTGTCGGCGCCGGAAAGCTCCACGAGCCGCGGCGCCAGGCCGCCTTCTTGTTCGAGCAGCGCAATCAGGAGATGCTCGACATCAAGCTGTTGATGATGTCGTTCTTTGGCGAGCGACTGCGCCGCCATCAGCGCCTCTTGCAGTTTTTCCGTCAAACGGCTTGCGTCCATGCCGTTCCCTCCATTTGACCTTCTTTGACCATAAATCATTATAGCCGATCGCGAAGCACACGGCAAATCAAAAGCCACTCCATACTTGGAATGGCTTTTGTTGTGCTTCACGGTTTGCGCAAATACGTCCAATGCCGATTATGGTTCGACGTTTCCGGGAACGTATCGCCGGCTTTCAGTTTCAGCTTTTTCGGGTGTTTTACATTGTCGCCCGTTTCGCCGATTTCAATGTACACGCCGTTGTTCGGCGCTTTATCCCCTGGTTTGAAATGGCGCGGTTGGCCCATTTGTTTCATCCCCCTTGCTTCGATTGCATTTGTTAGCATTCCCGGTTTCGCCGCTGTTCATAAGAAGGGAAATGATGGGGCCGCCGCACACGGAGCGTCAAGCCTTCACAATAAAAACGTTTTTTCTCATGAAAATCCTTTTCCTTGCAAAGAACGAAAAAGGAACTCCCGAAACGGGAATTCCTTTTTCCTATAGGATCGACACTAAAATCGCTTTTTGGGCATGAAGCCGGTTGCCGGCCTGCTCAAATACGACCGAGTTCGGGCCGTCCATGACGCCGGCCGTCACTTCTTCGCCGCGATGGGCCGGCAGGCAATGCAAAAAGAGGTAATCGGGTTTGGCCGCTTTGGCGAGCTCTTCATTCACTTGGTACGGCTGGAACACTTGAAGCCGCTCGGCGCTTTCGCTTTCTTGGCCCATGCTCGTCCATACGTCCGTATAAATCGCATCCGCTCCGGCCACTGCCTCAAGCGGGTCGTGCGTCACCACAACGGTTGCTCCGGTTTTCTCGCCGATCTGGCGCGCTGCCTCGACGTATTCCTCCTTCGGCTCATAGCCTGGCGGACAGGCAATGAAAATATCCATTCCCACTTTTGCTGCGGCCGCAAGCAAGGCGTTGGCGACGTTGTTGCCGTCGCCGACATAGGCGAGTTTGACGCCTTGGAACGTTTTCTTCGCTTCGTAAATCGTCAGCAAATCCGCCAGCGCCTGGCACGGATGATCGTCGTCCGTCAAGCCGTTGATGACCGGAACGGACGCATATTCGGCCAACTCCTCGACTTTTTGATGGGCAAATGTGCGAATCATAATGACATCGACGTATTGCGACAAGACGCGGGCCGTATCGGCGATCGTTTCGCCGCGGCCAAGCTGCAAATCGTTGCCGTTTAA
Organism: Geobacillus sp. CAMR5420; assembly: GCF_000691465.1. Classification (NCBI taxonomy): domain Bacteria; kingdom Bacillati; phylum Bacillota; class Bacilli; order Caryophanales; family Anoxybacillaceae; genus Geobacillus; species Geobacillus sp. CAMR5420. Next base: position 12,964 of record NZ_JHUS01000022.1, on the reverse strand, counting down.
ATACATCACCTGGCCGCCAAGCTGGATCATGCCGACTTCAAACGACACGCGCGTGCGCGTTGAGGGCTTTTCAAAAATCATCGCCATTGTTTTGCCGGAAAGCGGCGCATACGGCACGCCGGCTTTTTGTTTCGCTTTTAAATCGGCTGCTAGCGCCAACAAGTCCATAATTTCGTCTGTTGAAAAATCGAGCAGCGTTAAAAAATCTCTCCCTTTTAATGACATCACTGCATTCATGCGATCACCGCCTGTTCTGCCTGTTTTTTCTTTTCCAACCAGCCGTGGATCGGCTGCACATCAAGATGATCCACATCGAGCGCCTGCAAGAAGAGCTTCAATGTCTCACGTTCCGTGAAGACGAGCAATTGTCGGGACAACGCAGTCATTCGTTTGTTTGCCTCGTCTTCCTCTTTGCCCAAGTTGATCACCGCGAGCGCCGTGTCGCGCTTCACCCAATCGGCAAACGGGACATCTGACACGATCACAAGCTGTTTCGCTTCGATTTCCGCGGCCAGCGTCTCATCGATGCCGCCAATCACATACATTTCATTGGCGTTTGCTTTCTTTCGCAAGTACGCGTAAAACGCTTTGTACGCCGCTTCTTCCTTCGTCGCGGCGATGCTGATGCCTTCACCGGTCGATTTCATCTCCGGTCCAACCATCGGGTCAACCCCCGGCAGCTTATGGGTCGAAAAGACCGGATACTTTAACACGGCGTACGGCATGACCTCCAATCCGCGAGCTTTTTCGTCAACGATGTCGACGAGTGATTTCCCAAGCAATAACTTTGTCGCAATTTGCGCCAATGGCACGCCGGTCGTTTTGCTGACGATCGGCACCGTCCGGCTGGCGCGCGGATTCACTTCCAGGACGTATACATTGCCGTCCGCAATGACGTATTGAATGTTCATGATTCCTTTAAAGCCAAGTTTTTTCGCAATCCGACCCGCATAGTCGATGATTTTCGCTTTTTCTTCGTCTGTGAGCGTCTGCGCCGGCAGCCAAGCATAGCTGTCGCCGGAGTGGACGCCGGCTTTTTCGACATGTTCGATAATCGTCGGCAGTAAAATGTCCGTCCCATCCGTGGCGATGTCGGCCTCCGCCTCTTTCCCGTCCAAATACGCATCGATCAAAATCGGATATGTCAACTCGCCTTGCTCAATCAAAGCGGCGAGCTGCGCCTCGCTATGGACGATAAACATGCCGCGGCCGCCGATGACATACGACGGGCGAAGCAGCACCGGGCAGCCGATCTCGGCCGCTTTGGCGGCGAGCTCCTCGGCGTTGTTCGCCATCAAGCCCGGTACGTGCGGGATGTCAAGCTCCTCAAGCAACTGGTAAAAACGATCGCGATCCTCAAGCTGGTCAATCATATCGTACGTGACGCCAAGCAGCGGCACACCTGCTTCTTCGAGTCCTTTGACCAAATTGATTGCCGTCTGTCCGCCAAACTGAACGATGACATGCTTGATTTGTTCCGCTTCAATGACATCCAAGACGCTCTCTAAGGTAAGTGGCTCAAAGTAAAGGCGGTCGGCGACGGCAAAGTCCGTGCTGACGGTTTCCGGATTGTTGTTGATCATCACCGTTTCATAGCCTTCTTTTTGCAAGGCGAACACGCTATGAACGGAGCTGTAGTCAAACTCAATGCCTTGGCCGATGCGAATGGGTCCAGCTCCAATGATCAGCACTTTCTCCTTGCCGCTCGCTTTCTTCCGCTCGTCTTCGCCGAAATAGGTTGAGTAGTAATAATCCGTTTCCGAATGAAATTCGGCCGCGCACGTGTCGACCATTTTGTATGACGGCACGATGCCAAGTTCCTTCCGCTTGTTGCGCACATCAAGCTCCGTCACGCCCCACGTTTCGGCCAAAAAGGCGTCGCTTGCCCCTTTTTCTTTCAAGAAGCGCAACGTCGGCTCATCGATCGTATCGATCGTGGTGGCTGCCGCCTGTTTTTCGAGCGCCACGAGCCGTTCGAACGAAGCAAGGAAAAAGCGGTCGATTTTCGTCCATTCGTGAATGGCTTCGACCGCCACCCCGCGGCGGAGCAGTTCCAACATGGCGAAAAAGCGGCGGTCGTCTTTGTCGACAAGCAGCTGTTTCAGCTCGTCATTCGTTTTCGTCGAAAGCTCCGGCAAAAACAGTCCGTTGTTTTTTCCTTCGAGCGACTGCACCGCTTTTTGGAACGCCCGCTCCATATTGCGATCGATCGCCATCACTTCTCCGGTCGCTTTCATTTGCGTACCGAGCTTCCGGTCCGCGTGCGGGAACTTGTCAAACGGCAAGCGCGGAAACTTGACGACGACGTAGTCCAAGGACGGCTCGAAGCTGGCGTACGTCGTTTTCGTCACCGGATTGACGAGTTCCGCGAGCGTATAGCCAACCGCCAGCTTCGCCGCAATGCGGGCGATTGGGTAGCCGGTCGCTTTCGAGGCGAGCGCTGACGAGCGGCTGACGCGCGGGTTGACTTCGATTAAGTAATATTGTTTGCTGTTCGGGTCAAGGGCGAACTGAATGTTGCAGCCGCCGATGATCCCTAATGCGGAAATGATCTTCACCGCCGACGAACGGAGCATTTGGTACTCCTCATCGGTCAACGTCTGCGACGGTGCGACGACGATCGAATCGCCCGTGTGGATGCCGACTGGATCGACGTTTTCCATATTGCAAACCGTGATGCACGTATTCGACTGGTCGCGCATCACTTCGTATTCAATTTCTTTAAACCCGGCGACGCTCCGTTCGATCAAACATTGGCGGATCGGGCTTTCGGCCAGCCCTTTTTCCACGAGCGCGAGAAACTGCTCCATGTTTTCGGCAATGCCGCCGCCCGTCCCGCCGAGCGTATACGCGGGACGAATAATGATCGGAAAACCGATTTGTTCGGCAAACGCGACCGCTTCCTCAACGCTTGTGACAATTTCGCTCTCCGGCACCGGTTCGCCAAGCTCATGCATTAACGCGCGGAACGCTTCGCGGTCTTCCCCGCGCTTGATCGCTTCAATCGGTGTTCCGAGCAGTCTCACCCCATACTTTTCAAGCACGCCGGCTTCATGCAGCTGAAACGCCAAGTTGAGCCCTGTCTGGCCGCCGAACGTGGCGAGCAGCCCGTCCGGGCGTTCTTTGGCAATAATCGCTTCGACCGCATCGACGGTGAGCGGTTCAAAATACACGGCATCGGCATGAACTTCATCGGTCATGATCGTCGCCGGATTGTTGTTCACTAAAATGACGCGATATCCTTCTTCCTTTAAGGCGATGCACGCTTGTGTGCCGGAATAATCAAACTCGGCGGCCTGGCCGATGACAATCGGCCCCGACCCGATCAGGAGAATCGACTGAAGCGAAGAATCTTTAGGCATACACGTTCTCTCCCTTGAACACGGTTTGCAAAAATTCGTCGAAAATATAGCCGGTATCTTGCGGCCCCGGATGCGCCTCCGGATGGTATTGCACCGACAAAATCGGTTTATGGCGATGGACGATGCCTTCGACCGAGCCGTCGTTGACGTTGATGAAGCGGATGTCAAACGGCTTGCCCGCCAAGCTTTCCTCTTTGACGACGTAACTATGATTTTGCGATGTCATCATCACTTTTTGCTTCCCGGCGTCCCACACCGGCTGATTGGCGCCGCGGTGCCCGAAGCGGAGTTTTTCCGTATCCGCCCCGTACGCTAAGGCGACAAGCTGATGGCCAAGGCAAATCGCAAGCGTCGGATACCGGTCGATCAGCTGACGGATAGCGGGAAGCTGATGGCTTAACTGTTTCGGATCGCCCGGGCCGTTCGAGAGGACAAGCCCGTCCGGTTTCAGCGCGTCAATCGCTTCCGGCGCCGTATCATGCGGCACGACCGTCACCCGGCAGCCGCGTGCAAGGAGCGACTGCAAAATCGACTTTTTATAGCCGAAATCGATGAGCACCAAATGCGGCCCGGCTTCGCCGTATGTTTCGATCGTTTTCGTTGACACCGCGCGCACTGGAAACGCCGCTTCCTCATCAGCAACTGCTGGAATCGGCGACAAACTTAATTCCGCCATCATCGTCCCAGCGGTGCGGATTTCTTTCACAAGGGCGCGCGTGTCCACGTGCGTGAGAAGCGGAATGTTCCAATGCTGCAAGTATTCTGCCAAGCTGTATTTCGCCCCGTAATGAAATCCTGTGCCGCTCGCTTCGTAGACGACGACCGCTTCGACGTGCGGCCGCTTGCTTTCAAAATCGTCTTCATTAATGCCATAATTGCCGATCAGCGGGTACGTAAAAACGATGATTTGGTTTTTATACGACGGGTCGGTCAACACTTCTTGATAACCGGTCATGCCGGTGAAAAAAACGATCTCCCCGCTCACCTTTTCTTCAAGCGGAGCGGCGAGCTCGCCGCTGAACGTTTTTCCGCTCGCCACATGCAAGTACGCTTTCATTGGCGCCACCTCATCGTTTGAGTTTTTATAACCGTTCAAGAATTTTTATGCATGAACAGGAATAAAAATTAAGCCATCGGCCGTCCGTTTACAAGACAGCTGAGGCGTTGGCGTTGTTCAACACGTTTGTTAAAATGTCCACCGCTTCATCGATTTCCGCTTTCGTCACCACAAGCGGCGGCAGCAGGCGGATCACCTTCGGCCCCGCCGAGAGGACAAGCAAGCCGTTTTCATGAATCAATGGCAACAGCGGCGCGACGTCCGTTTGGCACTCGACCCCGACAAGCAGCCCGAGCCCGCGCACGTCCTTGACGATGTCAAGCGGGGCGAGCGCGTCATGGAGGCGCTCAAGCAAATAGCGGCCTTTCTCCTGCACTTCTTGCAAAAATACCGGATCGAACACCACTTCTAACGTCGCCTTGGCAGCGGCCATCGCGATCGGGTTGCCGCCAAACGTCGACCCGTGCACGCCAGGCCCAAACGACTCTTTCAAAAACGCTTTGCCGATCATCGCACCAACCGGAATGCCGCTTCCAAGTCCTTTCGCCACGGTGATGATGTCGGGCTCCACGCCGAAATGCTGGTAAGCAAACGGCTTTCCGGTCCGGCCGATGCCGGTTTGCACTTCGTCGATGATCAGAAGCGCCCCGTGCTGTTGACACAGCTCCGACGCTATTTGCAAAAACGCCGGATCCACCGGGCGGACGCCGCCTTCCCCTTGGACGACCTCAAGCATCACCGCGGCCACTTCTTCGTTCATTGCCTGCTTGAGAGCGTCGACATCATTCAGCGGCAAGTGAATGAATTCCGGAAGCAGCGGACCAAAACCGCTATGCACTTTCTCCTGCCCGGTCGCGGCCATGGTCGCGAACGTCCGGCCGTGAAACGACTGGTGGAACGTAATGACTTTGTGTCTCCCAGTATGTTTGCGCGCCAGCTTCAGCGCCGCTTCGTTCGCCTCGGCTCCGCTATTGCAGAAAAAGACGCAGTCGCCGGCGCTGTGGGCGACAAGCAAGGACGCGACCTCTTCTTGAATGGGAATCGTAAACAAGTTCGATACGTGCCAATATTGATTCAGCTGCTTTTCAATCGCCTTTTGGACGTGCGGATGGCGATGGCCGAGATTGCAGACGGCAATGCCGGAGACAAAGTCGAGATATTGTTTTCCGTTTACATCGGTCACAACCGTCCCTTCCGCGGCTTGGACGGCGATCTTCCAACGGTTGTATGTCGGAAACAGCGCGCTCATAAATATACCCCCACTTCTTTGCGAATCGTTGTGCCGTGCCATGTTCCGTTCTGGTAAAACGTCGTTTTGCCGCTGACGATCATCACCTCGGGCAGCGCATCGGACAGGGCGGAGAGCGCCGCTTTCACTTTCGGAATCATCCCGCCCGTGATGACGCCGTCTTCGATCAGTCGTTCAATCGTTTCCGCCGTCGCCTCGGCCACGAGCGCGCCGTCTCGCAAAATGCCGGGCACGTTCGTCACAAACGCGAGCTGGCTGGCGCCGATAGCGGCCGCGACCGCCCCAGCCGCCGTGTCGGCGTTAATGTTGTATGTTTGCCCGTTTTGATCGATGCCAAGCGGCGAAACGACCGGAATGTAGCCCGCCTCAAGCAGCGTGCGCAAAAGACGGGAGCGAACCGTTTTCACACGGCCGACATAGCCAAGTTTAGCAAAGTCAATCGGTTCAGCTTCGAGCAGCCCCCCGTCCACACCGGAAACGCCGACCGCCGGCAAGCCGTTCTGCCTGAGCATCGCCACAAGCTGTTTGTTCACTTTGCCGGAGAGCACCATTTCCACAACGGCAAGCACCTCTTTCGTCGTTTTCCGCAAGCCGTTGACAAACTCGCTCGGCACCGCCAGTTTTTTCAACATTTGCCCGATTTCCGGCCCGCCGCCGTGGACGATGACGACATCCATCCCTTGTTCCCGCATCGTTCTGACGCTGGCAAAAAAGGCGGGAGACAGCTCATCGAGCACGCTGCCGCCGCATTTGATGACGACCGTTTTCCCCATCTTTCTCTCTCCTTACGTCCGATAGCTGGCGTTGATTTTCACATAATCGTACGTCAAGTCGCAGCCCCACGCGACGCCGAAGCCATCGCCCAAGTGCAAATCCACCTCAATGACGACCGTCTCTTGTTGCAAATACGCCGTCGCTTCTTCTTCCGAGAACGGCTGCGGCTCGCTTCCTTTCAGCATCACAATCGGCCCGATCGCGACATCAACATTGTCCGGATCAACGTCAGCGTCCGCATAGCCGATCGCGCCGATGATCCGCCCCCAGTTGGCATCCGCGCCGTAAACGGCCGTTTTCACTAAGTTGGAGCCAACGATTTGCTTCGCGACTTTTTTCGCCTCATCGTCCGTTTTCGCGCCGCGCACGCGCACTTCAATGAGCTTCGTCGCCCCCTCGCCGTCTCTGGCGATTTGCTTCGCCAAGTCTTCGCACGTTTTCCGCAGCGCCTCGTAAAAGTGTTCCCAATCCGGATGATTCGGCGTCAGCTCGTCATTTCCGGCAAGACCGCTTGCCATCACCACAACCATGTCATTCGTCGACGTATCGCCATCGACGGTAATTTGATTGAACGATACATCGGTAATCGACCGGAGCGCATCATGCAGCACCGCCGAAGAAATGTTGGCATCGGTCGTAATGAACGCGAGCATCGTCGCCATGTTCGGATGGATCATCCCCGATCCTTTCGCCGCCCCGCCGACGGTGACCGTTTTCCCATCGACGGTCGTTTGGTAACAGGCGCGCTTCATCACCGTATCCGTCGTTAAAATCGCCGTTTGAAACGCCTCAGCATCCGCCATCGTCGCCCCTGGAACAAGCTTTTCGATGCCCGCGCGAATTTTTTCCATCGGCAAATATTCCCCGATCACGCCCGTTGAAGCGACGGCCACATGGTGCAGCGCCAGGCCAAACTGTTTCGCGCACAGCTCGCGCATTTCATAGGCGTCCTTGAGCCCCTGCTCGCCGGTGCAGGCGTTCGCGCATGCACTGTTGACGATGACCGCCTGCAATTTTTGTTCTACAGCGAGGCTCGCCTGCGTCACTTTGAGCGGCGCCGCCTGGAAATGGCTTTGGGTATACACAGCGGCGGCTGAAGCTGGCACGTCGCATAGAATAACCCCTAAATCTTTTTTCGAATAGCGCAGCCCGGCGTGCACCCCAGCCGCTTGAAATCCTTTCGGCGTGACGACCGTTCCATCGGCGACCGCCGTTACTTGCGCCGTTTGTTTCGTCGCTGTCATTGTTCGTTCCCCTTCCCTCACGGATAGATCGGCAAGGATTGGAGGCCCTCGGCCTCATCCCACCCCATCATCAAATTGAAGTTTTGCACCGCCTGCCCGGCAGCGCCTTTCATTAAGTTGTCGATCACCGACACGACCGTCACCCGTCCCGTCCGTTCATCGTAGGCGAGGCCGATGTCGCAATAATTTGAGCCGTACACTTCTTTCGTCGCCGGAAATTGCCCGACCTTGCGAACGCGGATAAACGGCGAACCTTCATAACTTGTTTTATATAAATCTACCAAGTCGTTTGGCGAAATCGGTTGTTTCGCCTTCGCATAGATCGTCGCCATAATGCCCCGTGTCATCGGAATCAAATGGGTGCTGAACGTAATCGGCTCCATCGCTTCATTCCACGTTTGCAGCGTTTGCTCAATTTCCGGAATGTGCTGATGGACGTTCACTTTATAAATTTTCACGTTTTCGTTCACTTCGGAAAAATGCGTCCCAAGCCCTGCTTTCCGCCCCGCGCCCGATACGCCGGACTTGGCGTCAACGATGATCGAATCTTCCTGAATCAATCCTTCTTTGACAAGCGGCGCCAAGCCAAGCAGCGTCGCCGTCGGATAACAGCCCGGGTTGGATAGGAGCACGGCCTCGCGCACCGCCTCCCGATTCCACTCGGTCAGCCCGTACACCGCCTTTTGCAAATATTCCGCTGGCGCCGCCTCGCGTCCGTACCATTGTTCGTACACCGCTCCGTCTTTCAAACGGAAATCCCCGGATAAATCGATCACTTTCACTCCCCGATCCACGAGCGCCGGCGCCCACTCCCCGGACACCCCGGGCGGCGTGGCGAAAAAGACCGCATCGTAACGGGAAAGCGCCTCGATTTCAAGTTTATGCAACACCGCACCATCGACCGAACCGACGTGCGGGAAACTTTCCGATACATGAACCCCGTCCTGCGACGACGAGAAAACGTCGCAGCGGCTCACATGCGGATGCCCGTGCAACAAGCGGAACAACTCCGCGCCGCTGTACCCCGTCGCCCCGATAATGGCTACGTTCATCATGTTCCCCCTCACCCGTATGCCTCATGTAGTTCTCATTATAATACTGTATAAAAATAAAATCAAATGTATATTTAATAATTTTCGAGGATTTTTTCTTGCCCCTCCCTAAGTCTATGGGAAACGAATACCGATTTGTCCCGGCAGCCAAGGTGCATCCTTGACTCCATCACCCTCATGTCCTCGGGATGCAAAGACTTTCACAAACGATTCCATCGATGTTCAACAAGTTTTCAATCTTTCCACTATCCTTATATTGACTTCCCTCTTTTTTCCTGTACACTTTTATATAGCGATACATTTTACGTAAGGTTGTGATCGAATGAACGAGATTGAATCTCGTGAATGGCAGAAGTGGCTTACACCGCTTGGGCGCGATCTTCACCTTGAGAAGGGAACGTACTTGTTTCAAGAAGGGGAAAAAGCAGACGACATTTACTATATCCAATCGGGGAAAATCCAAATCAGCAAAATGGACATGGACGGACGGGAGCTCGCGCTGCGCATTTGCAGCGAGGGCGATTTGATCGGCGAGCTGACGCTGTTTTGCCCTGGCGCCCGCTACATGCTGACGGCGAAAGTGCTGGAAGACGGCGTCGTTTCCGCCATTAAGCGCGAGACGCTCGAACAAGAACTTGCCAACAATCCGACGCTGGCGATCGAGTGGATGAAATGGATGAGCCTCCATTTCCGCAAAACGCAGACGAAATTCCGCGACTTGATTTTACACGGCAAAAAAGGAGCGCTCTATTCGACGCTCATCCGTTTGTGCAACAGCTACGGCGTCATGAAAGAAGACGGCATTTTGATCGACGTGCCGCTGACGAACCAAGAGCTCGCCAACTTTTGCGGCACCGCCCGCGAAGTCGTCAACCGCATGCTCGGCGATTTGCGGAAAAAAGGCGTCATCTCCGTGCAAAAAGGAAAAATTCGCGTCCACAACTTGCAATACTTGCGCGACGAAATCTCCTGCGAAGGCTGCCCGCCCGAGCTGTGCCGCATTGACTGACGGGCAAGTGCGGCAAATAAAAGGGAAGGCCGTTCTCGGCGCTCAGGGGCGGCCTTTGCTTTTTTGAAGCAAACACTCCCCTGCTGTTGAAAGCTACACTGCCTATCAACGATGCACCTGCAACCATCGCCACGGCTTTCCAACCACCTTTTTTTAAAGGCTTGGCATCCACCATACGCCGCAACCCCCGCGTTGACGGCAAACCAGAAGAAATGCCCATCCGGATCTATCAACATCACTAGATTGTTATTTGCGTACGTGTATCCATTGTGCGTCAAGATATCGTCCGCATCCCCCGGATCCGGATCTAGGGATAGGAACACGCCATGCGTTGGATGATAGTACCAGGCGATCAGATAATACAGACCTGTTTCGTTGTTATATTGATACCCCGCATATCGGTATGAGTTTTCCTCCGCCAAGGCGCCGGATTGGGAAAGAATTTTGCCCCATGTGTCGTACTGGTAGCGAACCACCACGTTTCCTTGCACATCTGTCAGGGAGATAACATCGCCGTTCGTGCTTGCCCTTCCTTGAATGGTCACGAAAAAAGAACCTTGAAAGGCTTGTTGCCAATCAAGGATCCTTATTGTTCTGTCCTAGCGTTCAAGGCGAGGCTTCTTTACTTAGCTTCGTTAGAATAATGCAAGAAAAGAGAATCGACAACCTCTTGCGGAAGCTGTTGATTGGCAAAATTAAGCGCCACCCATGATAGAACCGTTTGATCCATTGGACGCCAAGTTTTTACAATCGGCCATGCATCCACACGATGGTTCGCATCTCGAAGTCCTAAAATACAAATGCCGTAATTTCTATCCCCCCATATAGCCCATTTCATGGAAGAAGGCAACCAAATAACTGTATACGAATTGTATAACATTGCATCAGCTGGACTTTCCTTAGGCCCCAATTCCAGGACATTTACATATTGATCAGATGTTAAATGAACAGGGGGTTTCACCCAATTATAGTAACCAAATTCTTCATAAAAGTATTCTACAGGATGAGGATCTAGTACAGCAGTAAGAATATACTCATCTTTCATTTTTTCGACAATTGCTGAATTACGGTCCAAAAATCCCCATCCATTGTCCAGTCGAATTCTTCAAACCAAAAATAACGAAATGGTTCACGAAATACCTGTTTGGGCAATCGATTTTCTAAGAAAAACACATCGTTCACCGTGCGGTATAACTGATAAAATTCTCTTTTTTCTCTCACAAACAATGTTTCTAAATTCACGAAGATCACCTATTGTTTTAAACCTGATTTTTAAAGTCATTTTTTACTTCCCTTTGGATAATAGTCAGCGGTTGGCCCACCTGTAGATTTCGCTTCATCACGAAGAACGTATTCAGCTCCGTGAACCGCAATGTTTCCTTGTTGCTCATTTAGAGTGTGAATCGTCTATTTCTTTCGTTTCAATTTCTTTATTGTGATGTTGATATCGTCTAACAGTGCGCTTTCACTTAGCCATTTCCAAAATTTCCCCTTTGTTAAATACTTTTTTTCCTCAACAATTCTTTCAAGTCTTGATGCATCATCAATATTTCCATATCTACCTATTGCAAGTATGGCATGATTCTTTAGTGTTGTATTAAAATCACCCGTTAAAATGTCAAAGAACTTATTTACTACATCCCTAGTAACTTTGTCCTTAGGAAATTTTTCCGCGAAAGCAAGTAGAGTAACGGCACTAAAAACACGCTCAAATTCCTCACTAAAGAGATCTTCTATTATAACTTTTGATGCTTCTGGATGATCAAATGAATGATAAATAGCCTCTGCTAATGCTTTATGAGAATAACGGGAATCTGGTTTTCTGTACTCCTTAATTATTTCTTCTAGTCCACATATTATTTGTAATTTTGCTACCTTGATTTGTTCCAGCACCTCTTTGTTATCCGTATTGATTTTGTCTAATTCTCTTATAGCATTGTAATCGCCAATTGTTCCTATCATAGCTATATCTGCGATTAAATCCGTGCCACTTTTTTTAGATAAATTGCGAATTTTTCTTTTTAATTGAGTTTCTTTCCCCTCTAAAAAATCCAATACACTTTCTGCATAAGCTTTAACAAAAAAGGGTCTTCACCATTTTCTGTGATTTCCACTCAACCCCAGAAATATGTTAGCTGGATGAAATCGGTTCATCAGTCAGGATCCTTCTTCCGCATACAGACCACGAAGTTGGTAGAATGGAAACAGTCAAGTGCTTTCCTTGACGGGTTCCATTCTACCAACTATCATACCGATAGCGGAAGAAGGGAGCGCTTAAGCAGCCTGACTACCTGTAGTGTTCCCTGTACACTCCAGAAATACACGCAAACGAAACCGTTCTCGATTTCGATAGCCATATGCCCGGCGTTTGATGTTTTTGATCTTGTGATTCGTCCCCTCGATTCGGGCATTGGTATATGGGCACAAAAAGTAGGAAAGAATCGGCTCCTTCCACCTTTCAAGCGTGTTGGCTGCTTCCTGAAAAGAAGCAAAAGGGCTCTGTTTGGCTAACTGAATCCATTCTTCCAAGCGTTCCTTTGCTTCGTTATATCCATCGGTTCGGTAAAAATCCCGAAACAACTCTTTCAGATAATAAGCAATGGAAAGTACCGGATACTCCTCCAAGATATCGTCCAATCGAAGCCGTTGGTCCTTACGAAGCTTTTCACAGCCTTTTAAGAGAAGATATCGAGCCTTTTTCAATGGAGGAAATTCCTTTCTTGCTTGATCCAAGGCTTGTGTCACTTTTTGAATCACATGGTACTTATCGATGACAATCGAAGCAGATGGAAACAGGGCGCGAACCGCCTTATGATAAGGTTCCCACATGTCAAGAATCACCGTTTGGACCCTTTCTTTCGACAGGACATTTTGGCTCAACAAGTGGAGGGCGGAGTCACATTGGCGATCGGCATGCATTCCCATGACCGATCCGGCTTTGGCATCCATCAATACGGTTTCATACTGATGTCCCTTTTTTACCGCGATTTCATCTAAGCTAAGCACCATCTCTTCTTGAGAAGATGCTTCTATCGCTGTTTGACGCTCTTTTGCTTTTTTCGATGCAATGAAGTAATAGATGCGCTCCAATGTTGTATATGGGATGCGGTGCTTTCGGCTAACCTCTTGAATGGTGGAGCCTTCGCAAAGTTCATACAAGTACTCACAAAATCGATTGGTGTAGTGTTGATTGGGTGGAATCGATTCCAAAGAGGCG